>JBIIIX010000412.1:0-15658 GCA_044234415.1 Cyanobium sp. | reverse complement strand
GTTGCATGCTCGATGCTCGATGCTCGATGCTCGATGCTCGATGATTCCATGATGCTCACCGAATCATGGCTGTAACGTGGCTGCGCCGCTGAAGATAGCGCAGGAAATTGATCGTCAGGTTATTGAGCCCCCACCATGCCTCATTTCTTGCAAGGCCAATCTTGCGTGTAAGCTTTCCACCCATGGACATGGTCATGGCACTGAGAGCATGCTCAACGCAAGCCCTGATTGCCGACTTGGTGCGATTCAGTTCTTTCGCTGCGTCACTCAGAGGATGATTGCGAGAGCCTTTTTCATGGATGAAGCTTTCGATCCCACCCAGATTCCACAGTTCCTCGAAGCACTCGCCTGATTATGCCTAATCCGCCGGTACATATTCATGTTCATTCTCGCGATCCAACAAGTTAGACAGCATATGGCTATTGTAGATGCTTACAGGGTGAAGGCATTCCTTAGAATCAAGCCATCGTTATCATCGATGCAGATGTTGTTTTGTGCCCATAGTAGTTGACCCCATTCTCTTTAAGCCCATCGAGCGTCCAAGTCCGTCTGGCACAAGCGATTTCGATTTTCCTCCCAGCTCTCAGGCATCCGCCTTGCTTTGATTTCTTTATTCTCCTTGCGCGTGTTTCGTTGCTTAGCAACTGGCACAAGAGTCGCATCGATGATCTGGCCACCACGGGCCTGCAGAAACTGGGATCGGAGGTACTGCTCAAACAGCTCAAAACTCTCTTCGATAAGACCCGCTTTCCTCAGTCGTTCCCTGAAGAAAGCGATTGTAGTAGCATCTGGACGATTATTCATCACACCAAGACCGACGAACTCCTCGAAGGATCGTCTGTCATTCACTTGAAATTCAAGCTCATCATCACTGAGGTTAAACAGCTGTTGAAGCACCAACATCTTAACCAGGATGAGGGGATCAATCCTTTTCCGGCCGATGTTGCTGTTGCGCTCCTGCGGGTACCCTTGATCCAGAAGCGCTCGAAACGCCTCCCAAGGAATTGATTCAGATAGGCGCCTAGGAATCGGCTTCTTCTCATGGAGCCGCTCAACCCTCTGTTGTTCATCCCAGAAACCACGCTGCCCCATGGATGCCTTCAAGTCTGATCAGGTAAGTCTACTCTATATTCTGCCAAGTGTAATGGGGGACGGTATTTTCGAAGTGCCCTTAAATCGTCTTGAGCGTCTGCACCATAATTATGGTTTCTGGTACTTGCAAGCAGCACCCTTGCAGATTTCATCCTTAGCTCCTCAATGTAGAGACAACCCTGCCTCTCTCATGGCCTCCGCCCCCGCAGCAGCGATGACAAGAACACGCGAATCTTGAGGTTCCCATCTCGTGGGCCTGAAGTTGTCCGTCTGCTATCGTTTTTAGCTGCATCAATTCTATGCTGACACCGCCCAAGGCCATCCCCCAGCCGCGCTGGGTTCCGCAACCATGATCCATCTCTTCCTTGTTGGGCTTGGTGGAGGGGCCTTATTTGCAGGCCTTGTAGAACTGAGGAAACGTTCCACCCTGGTCGACCTGCTGGATCCATCGCCATCGACCGCTCAAGACAAGGTGGCGGATTTGCCGACCGAAGCCCTTGATGGACTTGGCAGACGCCTTGCTCGCCTGGATGATCGTTACCAATCCCTCGTTCAGACCCATCTGGACCCCTTGCTAGTCAGTGAGCTGCGGGAGGAACAGATGCGCCAGATCGGTTCCTCCGGCCTACGAAAACTTAATGATCAGGAAAAGGCTAACAATCGCCGCCTGGCCCTGGGGCTGGCGGGTCTTGCTGTGCTCGGTTTGAAGAGCCTCACCCGCTGGCCACTCACTCCGATTGTGTTGATCGTGGGTCTATATAATGGCTGGCCATGGCTGAGAGAAAGTTGGCGAATCGCCGTAGTCGAGCGTCGCCTCAGTTTGATGCACTTTCTGGTCCTTTATCTAGCCTCATTGTGGTTTGGGGGATACTACTTAGTAGGCATGCTTGGCATCCTATTGAGTAGCCTTGGGCACAAGGTGGAATGGCTGACCCAAACCGTCACACGCCACAGTCTGACCAATCTGCTCGGTGAGTTACCAACCAGGGTGTGGGTTCTGCGTGATGGCAATGAGTGCTCTATCCCGTTCGAGGAGCTCCTGCTTGGAGACATCCTTGTGCTGACGGCCGGACATCTCGCCCCCGTGGACGGCGTGGTGGTGAAAGGTGCCGCCATTGTGGATCAGCATCGTCTCACCGGCGAATCGCAACCTGTGGAGAAGGGGGCGGGTGACCCCGTCTTGGCCACCACACTGGTGCTTGGCGGAAAGGTGGGAGTGCGAGTGGACAAGACCGGCGCCGAGACCGCAGCCGCACGCATTGGTGAAGTGCTCAACCAGACGGTGGAGCAACAGGAAATCCGCCTCGCGGATCAGTTCAAATCCGTTGAAAAATATCGTTGGCCTACCTTAGCTGGTGGCTGCCTCGGCTTGGTGTTGAGAGGACCACAGACAGGGCTGACGATTCTTGGTGCAAACTTTATGACTAGTCAGATACCTTTGAGGTTGCTAACTCTGCTCAACGGGCTGGGCACTGGAGCCGAGCGTGGCGTTCTGATCAAGGATGGCCGCGCCCTGGAGCGTCTGCCAACCATTGACACGATCGTATTTGACAAAACCGGCACCCTCACGCTCGATCGTCAACAGGTGGCCAGGATTCATCACCACCCGCCGTTCGGAGAAGATCAGGTTTTGGCCCTCGCCGCCGCTATTGAGCAACGCCAGAGCCATCCCATCGCCCAGGCCATTCGCGACGAGGCTGCGAAGCGTTCGCTGCCTCTCCCATCCATAGAGTTCGCCGTGCTTGAGCTGGGTTTAGGGCTTAAGGCTGAAATCGACGGGCAGGCTGTGCGCCTTGGCAGCGAGCGCTTTCTGCTTCGGGAAGGCCTTGAGCTTCCTCAGGAACTTGTTGAGATCCAGACCGCCGCCCATGCCAAGGGGAATGGTCTCGTGTTCTTGGCTGTCGAGGGTGTGCTTGCAGGCGCGATCGAGCTGACAGCCGTACCGCGGCCGGAAGCGGTGGCCACTGTCGCGTGGCTGAAGCACAATCGCTTCTCGATCTACATCATCTCCGGCGATCAGGAAGCCCCAACCGCGACCCTCGCCTCTGAGCTGGGTATTGATGGATGGTTTGCCAATACGTTGCCGGAAGAGAAGGCTGACCGGATCAAGACCTTGAAGGAGCAAGGAAAGCGGGTCTGTTTCATCGGCGATGGCATCAACGATGCCATTGCTCTGCGTCAGGCTGAAGTTTCGATCTCTTTGCGAGGTGCAACGTCTGTAGCCACAGATGCCGCACAAGTGGTGTTGATGGACGACGACCTGTCCCAGCTGCGGGTGTTGTGGGAGCTAGCGCAAGGGTTTGAAAATAGCCTTTCAGCAAATGCTCGCCAAGCGAGTCGGATGAGTGTGCTGGCTGGAATCGGAGTGCTGCTCCTCCCCCTTGGCTTGGGCTACTGGTCAGTAGAACTCCTATGGGGTCTTCAGATTGTCGCGGGGATCAGGATCGCACGTCAACCGTTGCTTCACGACTTATCGAAGTAACCCTGGCAATCTGAGGTAAGAGGGCGTTTTAGTCAACTATTTCTGACTTGGCAAGTCTATTGGTACGCCAAATTTATCCCAGTACAGGCGTCTGCCAATGATATAGTAGTATCATACCCCTTCTGGTAGAAGGCTGGACTGATAAACCGATAGATTCTGGCGCTCATTACTAAACCAGCTGACTATACTCCCTGTTGCGAACCCCTCATCTTATACTTCCGTTCTTCAACCCGTAGATATTGGAGTAATCTAGCCACTGCATTAGCTCTAATATGATGTAAGATCACCATGGCGTCAACTGTTTTAACTGGATCGCGATGTTTCTGACGCTGCTGGCCTAATCCCAGCAAGAAGATGGAGAAGCTTCGAACACAAGTTGGCTCTGACGCACCTATCTGCCATCAGTAATCAAACGATGAATGTAGGTAGGTAGTCTCATCAAGCTCAGTTGCCAGTCAGCAAGAAACACGTAGAGAGTGAATTGCAGACAGCAAGAAAACCAGGACTTATATCAAAAGCCTTGAGAACAGGTCCAGGGATTTAGGGAAAATCGAAAAAGCATGTACTTAATGTTAATCGTATCAGACCATTCATAGCCAGGCAACCATTGACAATTTGGTTGCCGATACCTTCCTTGTGATGAATACCCAAGGAAAAATCTATAGCCCACTGTGCCGTTTGCCCTTCCTACTTGTCTCTGTATCACTAGCCGATTGGAAATATAATCTACTCATAGAATCTACAGAGCTGATATCAGTTGTGGGGCTACTCTTAGGCCCAAAAAAGAAACTTTCTAGCCTTTGCAAAAACTCTAACGCTGTTCCGGCTTAACACTTATCAAATCAAGCAATCATTATCGATGAGAGGGCAAAATATAATAAAGATATACTTGAGAAGCAATGTCATATAATTAGACGCTTTTCAAAAAGTTTTTCAAAGTAAGGAACACTGTTTTCATAAGCCACAGCCAACTTCGGAATCTCAGAGACCTGAGGGTACTCCTTGAAGCGCTTCGTGTGAAACCCTGTACTGTTTTTGAGATTATCATGGTGCTCATCCCCGCCGATCCACCAGGTAAGAGAAGTCTCTTGTGGAATATTTTCCCACTGCAGTGATTTCTCGATGAAGGGGATTCCGACCTCTTCGCAAAATGCTTCGATCACAGCCCTTGGATGATGTACCAAGTCATCTGCATCAATAATCAGGGAGGGGATATTGGATTGTTCACGCAACAGTTCATACATGTGATACTGGGTATCGTATCCAATTTCAGAGGGAGTAAAGTCTGGTAGGACCGAGTAAAGTGACGGTATTGTTTTGATGGGATCCCGAATCAGAAATACATTATGAAAGTGGGATAGAAAATCTATATCATAGAAACCCTCAAGATGATAGGTCAAGTCTTTGATGAATACAGAACAACCATCTTTGCCCTTATGGGACTCTAGCATTTCCAAGATGGCTGAGTAATTCATATCAGCACGGGCTGGTTGGTCCGCTGCCCGATCGCTCCGACGGTCTTCGCTGAGATAAAACGATTTACCAAAGGGTTCGTGAAAGGTGTGAAAGTCACCACGCTGCTTCATCATCCACAAGAAGGCTGTGGACCTGGTTCTTGGCGTTCCCCAGACCGCAAGGACTTTATCGATCATTTGTTTGGCGTGAGACGTTGCATCGAAGTATGTATGAGAAGGAATGTCATCAGCAGACATCACTCACGCGATAGCTGACTTTGGTGCAACCCTTCCTCTTCTTCAACTTTACCACATTGACGGCCCCCAGCTCGGATAGACAGGATACGTGAGTCCCACCACATGGAACTGGATCCAGTGATTGAATGGTAATTGTTCTCAAGGGTTTGTCGGGTGGGAGGTTCGAAGGAATATTCCAACAACGTTTATTCAATTCATTAAAGCCTATCTCAGCTCCAAGGACCTGAGGAGACTCTGTTATCAAAAGATCAATCTTTGTTTGCAGGTCAGTAAGCAAGGCATCTGCGTCGCCATCTTCTGGCTCCCCTTCAAATTCGACGTAGGGGCCCTCTTCGAAATGAAATCCCTTCGACGCACGCATTGAGCCTCGCTGAGAGTCGACAAGACCAGCAATCAAGTGCCCAGCAGTATGCAATTTAGCGTGCTTTAGCCGCCGTTTCCCATCTATTCGAAGAACACACCGCTGTCCCACAAAATTATCGATGTTTACAAGGTTATCTGAAATATAGTGGCGGACGTGGCCATCTTGAAACCCAACAAAGACGACATCAATCACCTGTTCTCCAAACTGAATGGAACCCACATCGCTGGGCTGTCCGCCACCTTGAGGATAAAAGATTGTCTGGTCAAGGAGTATGTAGGAGCCTCTGTCGTCGTGGCCATGCTGCATAAACAGTGCCTCATCAGTGTCAAGATAGGTGTCTGACAAATACTTTAACTGTGTGCTGCCGGTCATGAAGGAAGGGGTGCGGGAGAACTTGAGGTGTGGTCTTTAGAAACGTTAGTACATCAGGTGCGGAAGACTAATTTTTCAAATCCATTTCTTGTTGGGTTAATCAGATGGAAGAAAGCCATATAGGTACATCGTTGAAATCCAGGATAGCCTATGACTGCGTGCACATTATGTGCAGGAATAATAGCAGCATCGCCCTTTCGTAAACGTATGAGAGCCGAGTCAACATCTTGTAATAATGATTCGCGATAACCGTAGGAAGCCCATGAGTGCTTGTTTTGGGGATTACGAATATCGTCCAGCGTCATGCGGCGATTCCAAATTATAGTTTCCGGCTCTCGGCCTCGTACAGCGTCGATGCAGAGGACAATGCTATAGACATTATTCGATTGATAAATTTGGGGTAAACGATGTTTATCGTTGGTCTCCTCATAGTCCTCATGGGGCACCGCGAAATAACAAAGCTCATCCGCTCTGCTGCCTGAATCTTTTCCCCACATCCGCAATGAGCCGTGTCGAATACTAAATTCTTGAGCTGTCAAGTACTCAAAACTTGCACCATTTAACTTACAAGCATCTTTAAGAAAGGTGACCATGGGATCGTGACCATAGGGCAGAATCTCTTCAATCGCGGCATTACTTTGCTCAACTTTCTGAAAATAGCATGAAAGACTTTCTCCCCTGGCACAAGAATAAAGATGGGCGCCAAGAGAGTAAATTGGCGGTACGACGTCCTCCTTCCTCGTTTCAGGGTGGCGCGTAAATCGGCTAGTTACGAGATCGCACCATTGCATGCTCACGGCATTCTCAATGTGAAGCGCTGGAGCCAATCCACTCACGACGGCACCTAGCATTGATGGTTGCAATCCCTTGATCGTGGCTGCAGAGTAAGCGCCATCACTAACCTTTAGGGTTTCGCCGGTGGATAAGCAAACCTCTCGACTGACATTTGGTTGGCCACTACATTGTGGGATCGATAATTGGGGAGGAACCATTTAAGGCAAAGTTCAAAACGAAATGGTGTACATGCTGTAAAAACTATTTCAGAGCGTTAAGCGGTTAAATTGATGGGCTCTCGGAAAGGGTGGAGAGGAATGTGATTAGAAGAAAAAATCTGAAGTCTAGTAGGTTCGATGGAAGGTTTGCTGCCGTAGTGGGTGATGATCGCTCAAGCAGCAAACGGCGTTCATAAGTATTTGGCAAAATGAGATTTGATGTATGTAGTGTAATGGTGCATGCACCTTCGAAGTTATCGAACTGCATGAGCCACTCTAGGTCGTTTTCCCGAATCCGTCAAGTCGAACGTCCGTTCAATCCTGCTGCCTTGTGGGGATCCGCAATGTTGCGTAATCTCCACATTTTTGCCCAGAAGCTTCTGCCATGATGGGGCCAATCAACGTCTAGCCTCTTATGGTGCTTCCGCGTGAGCTGCGAATTGTTCTGCAAGGGCCCATTGGCCCTCAGCGATTACACGACGATACTGTTGTGATTGACCACAACGGCTGGTACCGAACTCTCACACCGTCATGTGCATGGCCCTCCGCTAACGAGGTTCTCTTTTCCAATCTCGATACCGACGATCCCGATACACAGATTGACCAACTAATTGCCGAATACCATGGGCAAGGGCTTCCCATAACATGGTGTGTATATCCATGGACGCAACCCTGGGACCTGGAAAAGCGCTTGTTGGTTCGCGGAGCGAGTCGTTCTCCGGTCAAGGCAATGCTCATCAGCAGTTCCCTCCAACTGGAGGTTGTGGAGGACATTTACGTTGAACGCGTGGATCCAGACTCGGGCGATTCATTTGCCGCCTACATTGACATTCTCCACGCCGGATATGACTTACTCCCCGCAGAGAAAGCCTTTCGTAACCTCCGTTATCGTGAGCTGATTCGTGGAGTAAATCCAAAAATGATTTTGTTTTTGGGTCGATACAAAGGCCAAGTTGCTGGCTGCGCTGGCATGCTCATCAAAGATGATTCGGCTCACATCACGACTAGCTCAGTGTTGCCCGAATTCCAGGCCCGAGGTGTCTTTCTGTCACTTACTGCGTCGATTCTGCAGACTTTGCGCGAACTGGGAATCGACGTCGCAAGCGGCCATGCAAACACGAGTTCGGCCCCGTGGGTGGAGTATTTTGGTGGCAAGGTTGTATTTTCTTACGACATTTTCCAACTCGATCCTCCGGCTGCCCATGTATGATTGAAGCTTAGATTGAACTTTTGTCGCCAGCATTGGACATGCAACGTGCACGACAGAGACATGGAGCCTAATAAATCTACTTTGAAGTCGGAATGCAGCAAACGACCTTAGCTTTTAGGATCTCCTATGGCGCGCGATGAATGAATGCAGATCTAATCTCTTTGGAAGTTCTTCGATGATTTGAACGCCAATGATCTTGGCTTGAAGCGACTTATCCAGGCAACGACTTTATCATTAGCTGCTCAAGACGACAGTGCGCGGCTCACGGGCAACAGGGGGATACCCCAACACCTCTTTATAACTTCTGCGGTTCCATTGGAAACGTGTCCAATCTCTCGCAACTTCCGTTGGCGAACTACAGAGTACCGGTTCTGACCAACTGCGCTCTAGCTCATTGGCGCGTTCTTGCAGCCATTGAGGATTGTACACCGTATTCATATAACGGATCCCATGATCCGGGAAGACTGTTAGAATCGTTCGATCAGGATGCTTCTTGGCGAACCAATTTGCGACAGCCAGCGCTGCACCAGAAGTTGGCCCCACGAAAAGGCCGGTGCTCCGGTGGAGCTCATGGACGGTATTCACCATTTGCGCAACGGGAACCCAATGCACTTCATCGCACTCCTGATGGGCCACATTAGGGAAGACGATGTCTGAGCCCATGCCCAATAATGGCACATAATTCTCTTGGCAAAGTGGATAGACCTGTTCTGAGGTTGGCCCAAAGATGACGGAAAGATTGTGATCAACCGCCACCACTGTGAGGTTTGGGTTGGCTTCCTGTAAAGGTCGGGCAAATCCGAATAATGAGCCTCCACTACCGATGGTTGCCACCAAGACATCTACCTTGCCGATCGTCTCTCCTATGGATTTGGCGAGTGGGTGATAGGCCTGTGGATGTTGAGGGTTATCGTGTTGTCTCGGCCAAAATGAGCCTGGGACTTCTCGCAACGTTTTCCGAACAAGTTCGAAGCGCTGCTCCTGGATCTCCCGCAGATTACCGGCGCTGCTCTCAACCGTATCGATATGGGCTCCAAGGTGGCGCAAACGCCAGGCAACGATCGGCTCGACAGGGCCTGTCTTCAGGGTCAGCTTGAGCCCCAACGCGACACAGGTCTGCGCCAAGCCGAGGGCGAAGGTGCCGGAGCTGCTCTCAACCACCAACCCACCAGGTTTCAACTGACCACTCTGTAGAGCCTGCTCAACGATGTAACGCGCCGGGACAATCTTCATCAAATCAAACTTTGCAGCATACAGGTTCGGCTGAAGGCGAATCAGCGAAGGCTTGCAGAGGTGATCTAGCGGTGATTCGACAGCGAACTGATGCATGACGCTCGGCCTTGCCATGAGGTGATCGAACCTTATTATATTCGATTCGACTCCAACCGTCTTGCCGGTGAGGCTTCTGTAACTGCCTCCAGCAGATCCCTGTTCCCCCCACAAGCCCTAGCCACCTCTCATGATCGCTCCCCACTCCCCAGCGATGTCGTCCTTTATCACCTAGTTGTCTTGATGTGGATGACCCTTCCGCTTGCGGCCACTGTAAGGTCCAATAGGCTCCCCTTAAGGTTTGTATTTTGAGCCCCTGTCATGTCTGTCTGGTTTGGCCCCCTTCGAATGGGGCTGCGACGCTAACTGCTTAGAACTCTGCTATACCGGCATTTACGTGCCCCCACGAGGCCTGATCATCTTGCTCATTTCCATCAGGATTCCGGCTAATGCCGTGGTTTGAGCTTCCTGCCTCGATTTCGCCGCTCGTCGCCTCCCTCTAGATTTTCAGTGGCTCCCCATGCTCCCGTGATCCAGCCTGTTTGGCGGATTTGTCAGCGGAAAGCCGATCATTTTTGTGATCTTCCTTGGAAGAGACCGGAGATTAGCCGACTGCATTTGTCGCATTATGAACACTCTGGTGGCACAGGGCGTAGTGCAGGCGGCGACTACGCCAACTAACGCGTACGCTCTGTTCGAACAGAGTGATCTGCTAGGGCTTGTCATCAATGCTATTAATCAGCTTCTGCCGATCCACTTTGCCATTTGCCAAGAGCGGAAAGGATCTGATGATCAATACTTTATCGGGAACAGCGCGCTTCGGTAGTTTCTCGAAACATGCCATACGAATATCTGCTTCAGTAATCCCTGCAGCTTGAGCGACCAAGCAACAGGCAACGATACCTTTTCCCCTCTGGCTTTCACCCTTGGCAACAACTGTCACAGCCTCTATGCCTTGAATGGACTTCACCACCTCCTCAACATATCTGAGTGAAACCAGTAGTCCATCTCGGTTCACACTTTGGTCGGATCTTCCAACCACCACTAGGTGCCCATCTTCCCAGGCCAGACCCTGGTCGTTAGTGCAGAACCAAGTGTCTTTATTATACAGAGAAACTAACTCTCCGTCATTATCAACATACCCTTCAAAGCCGTATTCGTGCTTACACCAGAGCTTGCCTACATTTTCCAACTCCTCCAGCATTTCTCCGCTTCTCTCTTCTACGTTCACCTGTACGCCTGGCATCGGCTTGCCTACTGTTTTGATCCTTACGTCGCTTGGTTCGCGGGGATCAGCAGCAGCTATCGCCCCCATTTCCGTACTACCATAGAGTTTTACTAGACATCCGAATCTTGATTCATAGCTCGAAAAAACGTCATCAGTGATGCGATCACCTGCTACTATTGTTACCCTGTAAGTTCTGCCACTAGGATGAACCTTGGATAGTGCATTGCAATAGGCGGGCGTTAGAAATGCTGTGCTGGGCTTAAATTCTTGTTCTCTTTCAAAATACCGAAGAAGATTAGCCCCTTTTTGCAAATCAATCGATGCTCTTGCTGCCACACCTGGCAAGAAAGCCGCCCCCAAGCCATACATGTGAAAAATGGGTACAGGTATGGCAATGCGATCTTTGCTGCTAATATCCAACCTCTTGACACAGTTGAGTGAGTTTGCTTTTATGTAGGCATGGGAATGCCTCACTATCTTAGGTTTCCCTGTGCTCCCTGATGTTTGCAAATAGAGCTTAGGACTAGTTTCCTGGACAGCTAACGAGTTCTCATTTCTTTTCAATCTCAAAAACTGTTCGGGATAGTGCAAGTCAACCACATTGCCTTCTTCACTGAATGTTTCAGCTTGCGCTGTATACTGGCAAAATCTGGGTATAATCTGCTTTTCTTCTCGCGGCACGCTTATCTGCCTTGGCAATAGCAAGAAGCTATACTCTCTCTCTAGTAAGAACAAAAGGAATAGGGCGCTCGTGAGTGAGTTATCGCATTCAAATGCAATGCTGTTGGTCTGGCTGATACCTCGTTCTTCCATGTACCTTTGAATACTTTCAAAAACTTTGGACATTCCTTGATATGTACAGGTTAAAACTCCATCTGTCAACAGGTTCATGTCATCCTCCGATTCTTGACGAGCGCCGACAAAGTGCAGTTGTTGCTTCATCTGAGGAGGTTGATTTTATTGAACAAATAAGAGCCCGAGGTTTGTCAGCTCCCTCAGGGAGGAACAGGGCATACTCATTATCACTTATGGGGGAAGCCTTCGAGGATGCTTAGATGTCTTCCATGGCCATACCAACACAGACTCTGCCAGCCTGACTTGCAGCCTGCTAGGAGCTCCTTGAAGCCGATGGACTCTGCACTTCATGAATTATCAGCATCTTTTCAAATATCATGATCAACGTTGTAACTCCTTTAGCTCAAGTAAGAACTTGATGCCAGCCATTTATCCGCTCTCGCGGTTGCAGAAGACTGCCTGAGACTGCTGCATCACTTTCGACGACTTTTGGTCATCGAATGGTCGAAGACTCAAGACGATGCCATTTACGCCACCCCCCTCGCAATGTGAGGGCTCCACAACGTGCATTCGGCGCAACAGCAGTGGTTGCAAGCGGGGCTGCTAAACATGCCCTGCTGGAACCTGGACATAGCTTGCGGAGGTTTAACGCTGTAGGATATCAAATGATCGTCTGCCCAGCGTTTGCCGGCGTCAGGCGATACTTTGGATTTCCAACAGTTGGGTTGTTAACACTCCATATTCGAGATTGCCTCCGGTGTAGATACAGTGATATTGCCTGTCTTCTGTGATTGTTGAGTCACTGGGCAGCCTTGTCTTGCTCGGCCTGGCAGGAGGGGATTCTGGTTTCAAGGAATTGACTCAAAGCTTGTATCGACCTAAAGTTTTTAGGCACAAGATCGTTTGGCTTAAATTCCACCGAATATTGCTTGGAAATCCAGGTTATTAAGTTCATCATATTCATGGAATCCATCGCACCCGTTTCGATCAGGTCATAGTCATCAGCAAAATTGCTTGGTGGCTTGCCATGGAAGGTGTCTGAAATAATGTAGTTGCGTACTTCCTCGAGCAGGTCCATTTGGATGATTAGGATTTATAGATTATCGCCCCTGGCGATCTGTGCTTGAATGTGTTTTTGGGAAAGTCTAACAGTTCTTAACACTATTGAGCCCTTGTCTTTCGTGCCAGGACGTGGCCCCAGCCATCGACTCCCAGCTGGTTGCTTTGCTCGGTGCCTGTACTCCTTGTTTGCAGTAGAGCCTCTCTGCCAAAGCGGCGATAACCGGCCGATTGACTTTCTTCGCTATGTTGGCAGATTGGGCTGGCATGGATAAGGGCAAGCAAGCACTCCCAGATATCGACCCTGTTTACTTCTTGTCATCTTAGCCATGTTGCTTGACGTGCCGCCATCCGGCAGGCCTCCAGGCAGTTTACACCCATACGATGTTTCATCAAGCTACGACTTAAGACTCCTTTCCAGTAGCGCAAATGATGGAGTCGTGAGTGCTAATACAGCATTGCGTTTTCGCCTTGCTTGCCTGTTATCTGCCATGTGCAGTGAAAGCTTCTCCTTCAGATCCTGCTGAGATCCATGCCTTCTGGCTTGAGCATTTGGCGGGTCCTCCGTCTGCCAGTTCTCGTGCCGCTCGATTAGCATCGCCTCCATCATCTGAATGATCAATTGCGTTTCACCACGCACAGATTGGCCCAGGTGCTGTCCGCATCACCTGGTAACAGTCCAACTGCACACATGAAGGCTTACTGTCCTTAGCCCCAGGCCAACGAGCTTGTCCGCCAGCCCACATGAATTTATTCGGCAAAGTGGGGAACAACGATGCACAGTCTACATTGTGACCCCAATCTACCGATGGCCTGCAGGTTGGAAGGCTCTTTTAAGAATTGCAATCATCTGAGGATGCCATCATTGCGAGTGCTACCCTCCTTTTGCATGACGTCTCCGATTTGTGCCATTGAGTCAATGTCTGTTGCGATTCTCGTGTACTGCAATGAATGCCCATCATGAGATTGACATCTCTCGGCGGCGTTGGCTGCAGCGCCAGGGCGATTGCTACAGCAGGGATCAGCTTTGACCAACCATCTCTATACGCTCGATCAACGGCCTGATCTTTCTGAGGCTATCGAGCGGTTGAATGTTTTGTCGTGGCCCCCTTTTCTGCTGAAAAGTGCCCCAATCCAGGAATGGCATCTGTTGATGGATGTATTTGCGAAATATCAACTACTTCTCTGTGATTCTTCCGATCAACTCATTGCTGTTGGTCATATAGTTCCCTCTCGGTGGGATGGGATCGTGTCGACTCTTCCTTTGTCAATTACTGAGATTCTGGTTCGTGCCCACCAGATCTATCTGCAACACCAAACACCGAACACCGTTATGGCTGTAGCCGCCATGGTGGATCCCGCCCATCACGGACGCAACCTGAGTCGGATGTTGGTTGAAGAGATGAAGTCCACCGCGCGGCGACTCGCCTGTGATTCACTTCTCATCCCGGTGCGGCCAACCTGGAAAAGCCGCTATCCGCTGACCCCTATGCAACGCTACATCGAATGGAGACGTCCTGATGGCGCCTACCTTGATCCCTGGTTGCGCGTGCACGGGCGCCTCGGAGCGGAAGGCCTTGGGATCATCCCAAAAGCCGAAACCATTCGCGGAAGCGTCAAGGAGTGGGAGGATTGGACCGGCATGGCGTTTCCCGACACCGGCTCATACATTGTGCCAGGAGCGCTTCAGCCGGTCCAGATTGATTGTGAACTCGATAGCGGTCTGTACGAAGAGCCCAACTACTGGATGAAACATTCCACCAGGTAACCGCCACGCCTACCACCTACACGCACTGCCAATGTTGGCCAACTGTCCCGTCAGTTCCCATAACGAATGGGATCCACTTGAAGAAGTCATCATCGGCTCGCTTGATGGAGCGATGTTTCCCGCCTGGAATACGATCAACGTGGCAACTGTTTCTCCTGGTGAATGGTTAAATGCAGAAGCGTATGTCGGCGGAGGCGGTTCGCCCTATCCACCTGAGTTGGTTCAAGCCGCACGTCGCGAGCTGGCGGAATTCATTCATATCCTCGAAATGGAAGGCGTCCGTGTAAGACGGCTGGAACCGGCCACTTATGCAGCACCGTTTGCGACACCGGACTGGCAAGTGTCTAGCGGATTCTGCGCCGCAAACCCTCGCGATCCGTTCATGGTCATCGGTAATGAAATCCTCGAAACACCGATGGCCGATCGCTCCCGTTACTTTGAAGCCTGGGCGTACCGGGCGCTCTTCAAGGAATATTTCAAAGCGGGAGCAAAGTGGACAGCCGCGCCGAAGCCGCAATTGCTCGATGCGCTTTACGATCAACATTACACAGTGCCCTGTCCGGGGGAGCCGATGCGTTACGTTGTCAACGAGTTTGAACCGGTTTTTGACGCGGCGGACTTTGTGCGTTGCGGACGGGATATCTTTTGTCAGACGAGCAATGTCACCAATCATTTTGGCGTTTCCTGGTTGCAGCGTCATTTGGGCGATGGCTACCGCGTTCACACGCTGCAATCATGCTGCCCAGAGGCCATCCACATCGACACCACCTTCATGCCATTGGCCCCCGGCAAGGTGCTGGTTAATCCGGAATACCTGGATATTGAGAACCTGCCGCCAATTCTTAAAAGTTGGGATGTACTGGTCATGCCAACACCTCTGCCCCAAATCACTGGTGACCCGTTACATTTGATGAGTGATTGGTCTGGCGTTAATGTATTGATGCTGGATCAGGATCGGGTCGTCGTCGAAAAAAATCAGGAGCCGTTGATTCATTGCCTCAAGGAGTGGGGTTTCCAACCCATTCCTTGTTCCTTTGAAGCCTACTATCCCTTTTTGGGTTCGTTCCATTGCGCCACGCTGGACATCCGACGGCGGGGAGAACTGCAATCTTACTTTTAGTTTTCATCTAGGTACGAGGCGTGGACGCTGGCTGTCAAGGTTGCTCCAGCCGGGCGCAGGGTGAACGCGATGGCCTTCCTCGCGTGCCCCATCACTGGATCATCCAGGAAGATTCAAAGGGCTGCCCCCAACATCTCAGGTTGTCTCGCCGTGAGGCCGGAGCCCCGTCCAGCATGCTGTCCCGTGGAGCACGGG
>JBIIIX010000260.1:0-4361 GCA_044234415.1 Cyanobium sp. | reverse complement strand
CTGCAGCAGTCGGCGCCCTTGCAGCTCGCCCTGGCCCTGGCCTTCACCGTGCTGGGGCTAGCCCTGGGCTGGGCACCGCTGACCCTGGTGGCCGGCTCCCTCACCCTGGCCCTGTCGCTACTGCAGCTGCTGCCACCGCTGCTCCGCCTGCTGGCCGACCGGCTGGGAGACGTGCCCACCAGCCGGGTGCTGGCGGCCCTGGGCCTAGTGCTCGGCGTCTTCTCTGTGCCGTTGGCCCTGGGCTGGCTGGATCCGCTGATCCGCATCTACACCGGCGGCAACTGGGAGGCGATCGGCGCCTTGGGAGAGGGGGTGATCGGTGCCTTCGGGCAGATCCTGGTGGCGTTGGTGGCGCTGCTGATCGCTTGGCGTCAGGTGATGGTCGACATGCGCCTCACCAGCCAGCAGAACCGCATCACCGAAGCCCAGACGATCGACAGCTTCATCCACGGCATCTCCGAGATGATCGTGGATGAGGAGGGCTTGCTGGAGGACTGGCCCTTGGAGCGGATGCTGGCGGAGGGCCGCCTGGCGGCGGTGCTGGGCAGCATCGAGCGCGACGGCAAAGCGCGGGTGCTGCGCTTTCTCTCCAGCGCCCGCCTGCTGACGCCGTTGCGGCGCGACCAGCGGCTGGGCCGGGCGATCCTCGATGGGGAGGGCAACTACGAGGAGGATCGCCGTGGCGGCGTGCCGGTGATCCGGTTGCGGCAGATGCTCAAGGGGTTCGACCTCTCGGGCTGCGACCTGCGCGGCATCGAATTCAACGGCGCCGACCTGCGCGGTTGCAACCTCAGCGGCACCGACCTGCGTGAGGCCAACCTGGCCGGCGCCAACCTCGGCGGCGCCAACCTGGAGGGGGCGTTGCTGGAGGGATCGCGCTTCTTCTGGGGCCGTCCCCAAACCGCCAGCCCCTCGCAGCCCGGCCAGCCGCCGGACCTGCAGACCGGCGCCGGCAGCGGCGCGATCGTGGAGAACGTGAATCTGACCGGCGTGCGCCAGCTCGATCCCCAGACCCACTTCTATCTGGCCTCCTGGAGCGGCCCCCGCTCGCGGGCCACCCTGCCGGGCGGCGTCAAGGGCATCGCCAGCCAGCTGGAGCGTCGCTGACCCCTCCAGCTCGTGCGCCGTCCCTCGGCGCCCGCAGGTGAGGATGATGGCCAGCCTCCGGCTTGGCATCCTCTCGCCAGCCCAGCGTTCCCTCACCCGATGAAGCATGCCTTGCCTGCCTTTTGGGCCAGACGCGCCTTCGGGTTGGCTTTGGGCCTCATCCTGCTCTTCTCGGGCATGGCCATGGCCCAGAGCCTTGATCCGCTCCCCTCTTGGAACGCTGGACCCGCGAAGCAGTCGATCATCGCATTTGTGGACAGGGTGTCACAGGCAGGCTCGGCGGATTTCGTGGCTCCCGCCGAACGGGTTGCCGTGTTCGATCACGACGGCACGCTCTGGGCTGAGCGGCCGATCTACGGCCAACTCTTCTTCGCCCTCGAACGCGTCAAGCTGCTCGCTCCCCAGCATCCTGAATGGCAAAGCCAAGAGCCTTTCGCCTCCTTGCTGAAGGGCGACCTCGATAGAGCTCTCGCAGGCGGTGAGCAGGCGATCCTCAAGATCATGATGGCGACCCATGCCGGCATGACGACCGAGGAGTTCGCCTCGATCGTGAGGGATTGGATCAGCACGGCAAAGCACCCCACGACGAATCGCCATTTCACCGCAATGGTCTACCAGCCGATGCTGGAGTTGCTCTCCTACCTGCGAGCCCATGGATTCAAGACTTATATCGTTTCAGGCGGCGGCGTCGAGTTCATGCGCCCCTGGTCCGAGCAGGTCTACGGCGTGCCCCCTGAGCAGGTGATTGGTAGCGCAATCAAGGTGAAGTTCGAGCTCCGCGACACGGGGCCGGTACTGGTGCGTTTACCCGAACTCGATTTCATCGACGACAAAGACAGCAAGCCTGTCGCCATTCATCGCCAGATCGGCAGGCGCCCGATCGCGGCGTTCGGCAACTCTGACGGCGATCTCCAGATGCTGCAATGGACCATGGCTGGTTCCGGTCCGCGCATCGCGCTCCTCCTCCACCACACGGATGCCGAGCGTGAGTGGGCCTATGACCGACGCTCCAACATTGGTCGCTTGGACAAAGGCCTCGCTGCAGCGAAGGCGAAGGGTTGGACCGTGGTGAACATGCAGAAAGATTGGCGGGTTATCTTTCCGCAGCTGCGTAAGGAACACTGATCAAGCCTGAGCGGAACCAGCCTGCTCACCCGCGCCCCGCCCTGCTCCGCTGCGGAACAGGTGGGCATGACTCGGCGAGTACAGGCGGGAGCGGGCCTCGCCCTGGGCGCCCAGGGCCGGGCTGACGATGTAAAGCGTGGTGCGGATCAGCTGGCGCGCCCGGCTGGCAGCCGCCATCTCGGCCAGGGTCACCTGGCTGAGCCATTGGTCGGGCCAGCTCACCCGATAGCCGATCGCCACCGGCGTGTCGGGCGGGTAGTGGCGCAGCAGCTCCTCTTGCACCTCCTCCACGTGGCGAGCGCTGAGGTACAAGCAGAGGCTGGCCCCGAGGGAAGCCAACCGCTGCAGCGATTCCCGCTCCGGCACGCCGGTGCGGCCGCCGGCCCGGCTGAGCACGATCGTTTGCACGAGGCCGGGAATGGTGAGCTCCTGGCCAAGGGCGGCGGCGGTGGCCTGGTACGCACTCAGCCCCGGCACCACCTCCACCTGGATGCCGGCATCGGCCAGGCGGCAGATCTGCTCCTGCAACGCGCCGTACAGGCAGGGGTCGCCGTCGTGGAGCCGCACCACCCGACGGCCCTGCCGCGCCCGGCTGATCACCACCTCCAGCAACTCCTCCAGGGTGAGGTTGCCGGTGCGGATGCGTTCGCACCCCTCGGGGGCCAGGGCCGCGATCTGCGGGTTCACCAGCGAATCGGTCCACACCAGCACCTCGGCCTGCTCCAGGGCCCGCGCCGCCCGCAGGGTGAGCAGATCGGGGGCTCCAGGGCCCGCGCCGACAATCTGCACGGTGGGGTGTTGGTTGCTGTCCACGGGGGTCTCGGTGGTCTGGGCGATCAGGTTGGCGGCACCGTTGCGGGCGCCTCGCTTGCGGGCTTCACCGTTGTCGGCGTCGCAGTGGCAGTGGTGGGGGGAGTGGCGCGGGCAGTGGCGAGGGCAGTGGCAGTGGCAGTGGCGGGGGCGGGTGAGGCTGCGACAGGATGATCCGCGCCGGGATCCGCTGCGGCAGGCCGGGCCTCTGCTCGCCCATGGTCAAGATCTGGGCCGGTTGCTGAGGCAGCAGAGCCGAGGCAGCAGCACTGCCATCAGCCGGGCGGTTGGCGCTCATGAGGGCACCCGGCTCGGCTGCCCGGCGGGATCAGGGAGGGGACGGCCCAGGCCGTAGATCCAGGCCAAGGCCACACTCGCCACGGCGATCAGCAGCACACTGATCACCTGGGCCATGCGCAGGCCTCCGACGCAGAGGGGCTGGCTGGTGAACAGGCAGAGGGGATCGAGGCGTAGGCCCTCGATCCACAGCCGGCCGCTGCTGTAGGCCAGCAGGTAGACGCAGCTGAGGGCCCCTGGCGGCAAGCGCAGCCGACCCCTCAACGAGCGTTGCAGCAGCAGCAACAACAACGCGAACACCCCCAGGTTCCAGAGCGATTCGTACAAAAACGTGGGGTGATACGTGGCTTGGTCGAGGAACTGCAGCGGCCGCCGCTCCAGGGGAATCGTCAGCCGCCAGGGCAGGTCATCGCTAGGGGCCCCGAAGGCCTCGGAGTTGAAGAAGTTGCCCCATCGCCCAATCGCCTGGCCCAAGGCCACCGCGGGCAGCAGGATGTCGAGCAGGGGCCAGAACGGCTGGCGCCTCCAGCGGCAGAAGGCGATGGTGGTGAGGCTGCCGCCGATCAGGGCGCCATGGATGGCGATGCCGCCATGCCAGATCGCCAGCATTTCGCCCCAGTGGCCCTGGTACTCGGGCCATTGCAGCGCCACGTAGTAACTGCGGGCGCCGATCACGGCACCGAGCACCAGCAGCGGCAGCAGGTCGGCCACCAGGCCGGGATCGATGCCCCGCAGGCGGGCCAACCGCATCGACACCATCAGCCCGATCAACACCGCCAGGGCGATCAGCAGGCCATACCAACGCAAGGCGAAGGGGCCCAGCTGGAACACCAGCGGGCCCGGGGAGGTGAACAATGCCAGTGGCATCGAGGCGAAACCGGCGGGCACAGAAAGAAGCTGGATCAGACGATGCCCTCAGCGGCCTGCACCTTCTCCACCTGACGCTTCTTGAGCACCAGCAGGATCTGGGCCAGGGCAACGGTGGCGAAGAAGGCGAGCAATCCGTAGATGCGCAGGGGATC
>JBIIIX010000259.1:0-4410 GCA_044234415.1 Cyanobium sp. | reverse complement strand
TGGTGTCGAGGGCGATGGGCAATGTTATGGCAGCGCCCGGCTGGCGAAGAGGGCCGGATCCTGCTGCTCCAGGGGAATCGCTGGCCCGCTGTAGCCGGTGCAGCCGATCAGGGCCTTGGCACTGCTTGTTTTGCCGGAGCCATGGGGGCGAAGCAGCAGCCCATCCGCTTGCAGGGACAGCTCCAACCGATCGCCGGGGTTCAACCCCAGCAGCTGGCGCAACCGGGCGGGAATCACCAGCTGGCCCCTGGAGGAGAGCGTCAGCAAGGCATCCATAGCAGGCACTGCGGATGTCTTACAAGGGTAAGCCATTCGAGACGTTGCGGCGCAGCCAGCTCCGATGCACCAACCGCTGCCGATTGCGGCTCCGATGGCAAAGGAGCGCCGACTGGATCCGGTGTTCATGCCTGGCCTCGGCGAAGATTGGCAGAACAACGGGGGATGCGGCAGCGGGGGAGCCGATCCAAACGCATTGGCCAAGGCCCGTGTTGTGTCTACGGGACAGAGATTGGGGGAAAAGCTCATTTCCCCGCCGCAAGAAATAGCAGCAAGCGCAAACATTTGTCTGCGCTGCGCTCCCCATCCCGTTGTGGTTGCGCAACCTTTGGATGCTGGCGACCACCTACCGGGAAAGATCGGCCACAAGCAGCTTCACTCTCCCAGCAGGAGATTCGCTACTCAACGCTCAACATCAACAAGGCACCAGCCGCTCCAGCAGGAGGTGGCGGGTCTGGCGGTCGAGATAGGCGCTGGGCAGAGGTTGTAGCTGGGTCGAGGTCGTAGCTGGGCAGAAGTGCACTGCGTCATCGCTGGCATGGGGCAACAAGCGCTCCACCCGCTACAACCACCACTTCATTCCCCTCACCGCATAGCCTACCCCCATTCACCTCACCGCATAACCCTCCCCCATTCCCTCCCCCATTCCTCACCCTCATTCCCCTCCCCGCAGGGCTCGGCGGATGGCTGGAGAGTCCAGCAGGGGAGTGTTGTGGTCGAGGTCTTGCTCCAGCACCAATTGGGCGATGCCGGGCTGGAAGGCGCGGTAGAGGGCTTCGGCGTGCCGTGCGGGCACCACGCGATCCAGGGGCGCCGCCACGATCGTGGTGGGAGCCGTGACCCTCGGCGCCTCGGAGGCGGCATCCCAGCGATCAAGCAGCAAGAGATCCACCGGCAGCCAGGGCATGGCGCCACGGGCCACCGCCAGCAGGCTGTCGAACGGCACCAGCAACACCAGCCGTTGCACCGGCCGCAAGGCGGCCAGGTGCACCGCCGGCCCCGTACCCAGGCTGCGGCCCACCACCGTCACGGTGCTGTGGCGTTCCGCCACGAAGGCATACAAGGCCTGGGCATCGGCCCTGATCGCGGCCTCGCTGGGACTGCCCTCGCTGCCGCCGTAGCCGCGGTAATGGAGCAGATACAAGGCCGTGTCTGGGAGCAGGGCGGCCAGCATGGTGCGGGTGAGCGACACATCTTCGGCATTGCCCCCGAAGTAGATCAGCGCCTGGCCCCCCGCATCGGTCCCTGGCTTGGCACCCGGCTGGGAACCGGGATTGGCACCAGGCTGGACAACGGGAATAGCACCAGGACCCGGAAAGTGGGACACCAGGATGCGCTTGCCCTCCACCCGCAGCTCCAGCCGTCCGGAAGGATCCGCGGCGGGCTGGGGCAGGTAGATCAACGAGCGCTGGTTCAAGAACACCCAAAAGCAGACGGCGCTGTAGGCCAGAGCCAACCCACCTGCCCAGCCCAGCCACTGGTTTTGCGTCATGGCGACCGCCTCCTGGGTGCTGGGTCTGGGTGGGACGTCATCGCTCCTGCGGCCATGGCTGCGACATCGGTGCTGGGCCTCAGCTCAACGGGCTGAAGAGGGTGGGGCGATGAACGCCGCAGGGCGGCTCGCAAAGAACAAGGACAGCCCTTGCCGGCGGGGAACCTGAAGCCGCAAACGCCCCGCCCGGACTCAGCCTTCGCCTCCCTCGCCGCCTTCGCCTCCCTCGCCGCCCTCGCCGCCCTCATCGCCTTTGCTGTGGGAGCCCGAGCCCTTGTGGCCGTCTTTCGCGTTGCTGCCCGGGGCCTTGGCGGGGCGGGCCTCGGGGCTGGAGCTGGCCTCAGGCGGCTTCTGTTCGTAGCCTTCGCCTCCCTCGGGGCTATGGCCGCAGGCGGTCACACCGCCCAGCAAGCCAGCTGTGGCGAGGAACAGGGCAACGCTGGTGCGGCTGGAACTGGGGCGCAGGGGCATCGCGACGACGACTGGGGTTGTGGCCCAGGTGAATGCGACACCATGCTGAAGGCTCCAGCCAGCCATGGCGCGGGTTGGTCACGATGAGCCGTAACAATTGCCACATCGGGATGGCCCGATCGCCATGCGACTGATTCTCGAAGCGCTGCTCTCCGCCGCCGAGGCGAGCCAGTGGTGCGAGCGCTTGCTGACGGCGAACGATGGCTGGGAGCCGGGCCAACGCACGGCCGGCTGGCATGCCCGCGCCGTGAAGCACAACCGCCAGCTGGCCGAGGAGGCCCCGCTCCAGCGGGCCTTAACGGAGCTGGTGATCGGCCGGCTCCAATCCGATGCCCTGCTGCAAGCCGCCGCCCTGCCGGTGACAATCCACAGCCTGCGAGTGAGCCGCTGCGGGCCGGGGGAGGGCTACGGGCGCCACGTGGATAACGCCTATATGGCCGCTGGCCGCTCCGATCTCTCCTTCAGCCTGTTTCTCAGCGACCCGTCCCACTACGATGGAGGCGCCCTGGTGCTGGAATCGCCGACCGGGGAGGAACAGCTGCGGCTGCCGGCCGGGCAGGCGGTGGTGTATCCGAGCACCCTGCTGCATCGCGTCGAACCGGTGGAACGGGGCGAACGGCTGGTGGTGGTGGGCTGGCTGCAGAGCCGGGTGCGGGATGCCTCCCAGCGGGAGTTGCTGTTCGAGCTCGACACGGCGCGGCGAACCCTGTTCCAGCAACAAGGCAAATCCGAGGTGTTCGACCTGCTCTGCCGCTGCTACGCCAACCTGCTGCGCCAGTGGGGGGAATGAGCCTGGAGGAGAGACAGGGCCAAGCAGGTCTGTTAGGAAGCGAGGCAATCGCGGCGCAATGGCATGGAGAGCACACCCCCAGCAGGGGCCCCGATCGGGGGCGGGCCGGTGCTCGGGCTGCTGTCCCGGGGGCTGGAGCTGTGGCTGCGCCAGCAATGCGACACGATCGAGGCGTTGGAGATTCAGCTGGAGGGTTCGGCGACCCAGTTGCTGCGAGGCCGGCTCGACGGGGTGCGGCTGAGGGCCCGCGGTGTGGTGTTCCAACGGCTGGAGTTCGAGCAGGTGGAGCTGCGCAGCGATCCGATCCAGGTGCGGATGGGCGCGTTGCTACGCAGCCGCAGCTTCCAGCTGGAGGAGGCCTTCAGGATCCAGGGGGTGGTGGTGTTTTCGGCGGCGGGGCTGCGACGCACCCTGGGCACACCCGAATGGCATGGGCTGGGGGATCAGATGGCCGAAGAGCTGCTCGGCATCACCCCCCTGGGAGACCTGCGCATCGAGGACGATCGCCTAATCCTGCAGGCGAATCTGGCCCCAGGAGATCCGCCCCTGGAGCGGGCGGTGCGGGTGCGGGCGGTGGAGGGCACATTGGAGCTGCGCTCGGAGCCACCCCCGGCACCCCAAGGCCAGCCCTCCAAAGAGGCCGCCGCAGCCGAAGAGGCCGACGGAGCCGCAGAGCCCGCCCAAGCCGAGGCCGCGACCCTGCGCCTGCCGATGGACCCCAATGTGCAACTGGAACGCGCCGCCCTGGGCGGCGGCTTGCTGGAGCTGCATGGCAGTGCACGGGTGCTGCCGTAGAGGGTTCAGGGCGAGGTGTTGGGCAACTGCCCCAGGCCGGGCAAATATCCAAGCTCAGGGGTTCCTGGGTCTTCCCAGATCGTCCACTGCATCAGCAATGGAGTTCTGGTAGCGGAGTCGGAGCAGCGGCGTGAGCTTGTCCTGGGCCAGCTCTTGCACGCCCATCGCCACGTAGTGCTGCAGCACAAAATCAAGGAAAACCTGCTGCTTGCTGGTATACTTGGCATGGATGTAAAGGCGTGCCTGCTCGGCGCGCGCCTCGCGCGGGATGGGGTGAAGGGCATAGGCCACATGAGCCAATACGTCGAACAGATCACGGTTCTCGGCATTGATGACTTTCTGCATCTCGGCCAGCTGGACTGCACCGAAACCCTTCTCTTCAAGGCCCTGTAGCAGCTTTCGGCGCGTATCTGGCGAACTCCAGAGTTGGCGAAGCTCGGCCTCGTCCTGGACGAACTCCGGCAGCCTGCCAT
Organism: Cyanobium sp.; assembly: GCA_044234415.1. Taxonomy (GTDB): domain Bacteria; phylum Cyanobacteriota; class Cyanobacteriia; order PCC-6307; family Cyanobiaceae; genus Cyanobium. The sequence goes on along the minus strand of JBIIIX010000259.1, from coordinate 113 downwards.
ACAGCAGTTCCAGAAACTGCTGCGAGCTCATCGGTGTGCCGTCTGGGTGCCAGAAGCTGGTCACCATCATGTGCTGGATGGAGCGTTCCTTGCCATCACCCAGCTTGATGCGG
>JBIIIX010000258.1:0-4426 GCA_044234415.1 Cyanobium sp. | reverse complement strand
GCTGGATCGGGCCAGTGCCTCTAGGGGAAGACCACCTTCCGCCTTCACCCGATCCATCTCCTCGGCCCCGGTCCAGACCTCGCAGATCCCCGGGTAGAGCTCGCCGATCGCCACCTTATCGGTGGTGTAATCCTGGGCGATCAAGCCGACCGCATCAGCCTTGATCCGCAGGTTCGTGTCCTTGGTGACGAGCACCACCGGCGGCTCACTGCCCACCCGCTCGTGCAGCCGTTGCTCCAGGGCCACCGCCAGGATGTTGTTGTCGCCGTTGCCGCCCCGCAGTTCCGGCGGGAGCTGGCTCAGGGTCTCGGAGCGGCAGAACACCACCTTGAGCCGCCCCCCCTGGTCGGGATCGATCACCACGCCTTCGGCCAGGTTGCCCCTCTCGCGCAGGTCGTCGAGCAGCCGCGACACCTGGCGGGCGTTGCGACCCTTCTCGGAAGGATCGCGCTTGAAGCGATCGATCTCTTCCACCACCTCGATCGGCACGACGACGTCGTTGTCCTCGAACCGGGTCAGGGCCAGGGGGTCATGCAACAGCACATTGGTGTCCAGGACAAACGTCTTGCGCATGGGGGGCCCCAGGCCAGCCAGTTGAACGGAAGTTAGGGCCGGTGGAGCCTCTACGCTCCGGCCGTTCGCGCCCTATCGGGTTTTCCGGCGTGCCCCTTCCGCTTTCACTTCTGCTGGTCCTGCTGCTGCTGTTCGGCCTGAGCCTGCTCGGGTTGGAGTTGCGTCATCGCCTGCGGCCAGCCTCACCGCTGCGGCTCAGCCCTGGGGCGTTTCAGGTGAAGCGCAAGGCTCTGGGACTGGAGGTGATCGGCCAGGTGAGTATCCACAACCCCCACGCGCGCATGGAGGTGATGGTGCCGGAGTTCCGGCTCGAGCCCGTGCTGCTGGGCCGCGGCGATCTGGCCGAGGTGCGCTGCGAGGCCCGCGTCACGCCGCAGCACCCGGATGAGGAGAGCCGCCCTGACGGCTACTGGCCGGCCTACATCGTCAAGGGGCACAAAACCACCAGCGCTCAGCTGAATCTTCGCCTGCTTGGCCCAGGCGGCGTTGATCTCGAAGGCCTGCTGGATACCCTCTGGATCGATATTCACTGGATCAACTACGGGCCGTTCGGCCGCCTCAAGCGGCGCCAGGGTCTGTTGGTGCCGCTACGACGGCCGGAACCGCCAACCACCACCACGGCCACCTGGCGGCAGGGCGAGGACTGCCGGGTGCTGCCGATTCGAACCCATCTTCTCGGGGTGCTGGATGACCCCCAGGACGTGATGGCGCACTACGGCAGCGGCGTCCTGCAACCCGGTGATGTGCTCACGATCGGCGAGACGCCGCTGGCGGTGATGCAAGGTCGCTATCACCATCCCGAAACCGTCGAGCCGTCCTGGCTGGCCCGGACGCTGTGCCGGGTGTTTCACCCCACCAGCAGCCTGGCCACAGCCTGCGGCCTGCAAAGCCTGATCGACATCGTTGGCCCTGCCCGGGTGCTGAGCGCGTGGATCCTCGGCACGGCCCTCAAGCTGCTGGGCAGCAAGGGAGGCTTCTACCGCCTCGCTGGCGAGCAGGCCCGCCTGATCGATGACATCACCGGCACCACCCCGCCCTACGACCAAACCATCGTGCTGGGGCCCGACGAGCCCCAGACCTTCTGCGACCGGGTCTCCCTGCAGCTGGGGGTCGGCATCGCCGTCGTCGATGTGAATGATCTGGGTCGGGTCAAGGTGCTGGCCGCCAGCCGCGACTGCGACGAGGCGTTGCTGCAGCGAGCCCTGCGCCCGAATCCGGCCGGCAACGCCAATGAGCGCACGCCCCTGGTTCTGGTGCGGCCGGCCTGATGGGCGTCCGCCCTGGTTCCTCCGAGCGGCACGCCTAGGATGCTGCTGCTTCAAGCCTCCTCTCGCCGTTCCTCCGTGCCGGTGCCTGCCACGACACCGCCCACCGTCCCCTCCCACCCTCCGGGAGCTGAAGCCCCGGCCTGGAGCGTTGAACGCCTGCAGGGTTGGCATCTGCCCCTGCTCAACGACCCGGCTTTCCTGCATCTTCAGCCGTTGTTGCAACGGTCCCTGCTGCTGGCGGTGCCTGAAAAGTTGATCACCGCCGTGGCCTTCCGGCAGCCCCTGGCCTCCCAGGTGTTGGTCGCCCTGCTTCGCGAGTCCTCCGGTGGGAGCCATGCCCTTGGCCTGGCGGTCAGTCGCCGCCTCAATCGGCGCGGCAGCTGCTGGCAACTCGAACACCTCTGCCTCGCCTTGGATTGCGGTGAGGGCTCCCAAGGCCCCGCCCGCCGCGACGTGAGCATGGCGCTCGTGCGGGAGGCGATCAACCGTGGCCGAGGCGCCACCAGCTGGATCACCGTGGTGCCCAGCCTGGATACCCCCAGGCTGGGCACTCTGCGTGAGCTTGGGTTCCAGCCTCAGCGCACCGAGGCCCTCTGGCGCTGGCAGCCTTCCAGCACCATTGCCACACCGCGAGATGCCGAACTGATCCTGCGCCGTCTCGATCGCGGCAGCGCCCCACTGCTCTGGCATCTCGAACAAGCGACCTGCCCGGCCCCGCTGCGCCAGCTGCTCGATCGCCGCATTGAAGACGTCCTGGATCACAGCAATGGCCGCGGCTGGATGTTGGTCGACCGGGCCCGCAATGAGGCAGTCCTCTCCGCCCGTTGGCAGGCCGATCACCCTGCCGGAGGATCCGTGATCGAGTTCAACGTGCATCCCGGCTGGTCCCATCTGCTCGGCGGCCCGGCCGAGCTGCTGCTCCATCGCCTGGCCGGCGAGTCCGGTATCGGCTCACGCCTATGGATCCCCTGCGAGGTGGGCGATGAGTCCCGTCAGTGCTGGTTGGCCCAGCTGGGTGCCGAGCCCCACGGCGAGCAGGTGTTAATGGCCCGCAGCGTCTGGCGCCGCCAGGAATGGCAAACCGCCCCACGGGTGGCCTCTCGCCTGTCGGCCGTGCTGGAGCGGCTGCAGCCCCGGCGGCGGCCGCTGCCCACCCCGGTTGGGCCCCAATCCTTGGTCCCCCGCTGAATGCCGGCCCCGGCACCCCGTTCCGCGTTGGCCTTGGATGTGGGACGTCGACGCATCGGCTTGGCCGGCTGCGATGCCCTCGGCCTCACGGTCAGCCCCCTGGCAGCTTTGCATCGTGGACACTTCGCCGATGATGTGGGGAAGCTGCTTCTGCTGGTGCGGCAGCGTCAGGTGAGCGCCCTGGTGGTGGGCCTACCCCTCTCCGCAACCGCCGAGCCGACGCCCCAATCCCAGCGCTGTCGCCGCTATGGCCTGGCGTTGCAGCGGGGGCTGGCGGAGCGAGGCCTGGCGATGCCGCTGGCCTGGGTCAATGAACACGCCAGCAGTTGGGAGGCGGCCTCTCGCTTCGGGTTGTCGGGCGATCGCAGTGGCAGGCTCGATAGCCTCGCCGCGGCCCTGCTGCTGGAGCAGTGGCTGCGGGAGGGACCAGAGCCCCAGTCGCCGCCCTGCCGCGGCGAACCGGTCGGGATGGCGACCATCCCCGGCGGCGGGCCGTCCAGCGCTGCGGCATTGTGAGATCACACGCCACCTCGCCATGAGTGCCGAAACACCCTCCAGCTCGGCAGCGGGGGACATGGAGACCGTCGTGCTCAAGGACGACGAAGGCCGGCAGCTGGTCTGCTACGTGGAGGAGCCCGTGCAGCTTGAGGGCAACACCTATGCCCTGCTCACGCCGGTGGATACCCCCGTCTGCCTGGTGCGGCTCGCGGAGGACGAAGCCGACCACGAGATCATCGAAGACCTGGAGGGAGCGGAAGACATCCTCTCAATCGCCGATGCGGTGTTGCAGGAGCACGATCTCACCCTGGTGCGCTCCGCCCACATTCTCACCGTGAACGGTGACATTGATGGTCCCGATCTGGAGGAGGAGGAGGACGAGGATGTCAACGAAGACGATCTCGACGAGCTGGACGATCTCGAGGAGGACGGCGAGTCCGACACCTACGAGATGCTTCTTGATCGTCCCTTCTGGGTGGGCGAAGAGCAGTATGCCCTGTTCATTCCGCTGGATCCCTTGTTTCTTGTTGCCCGGTTAGAGCAGGGTGGCGCTGAGTTGGTGAGCGATGAGGAACTGGAGCGGGTCGGCCCGCTGATTGAAGCCGCGATCGAGGAGCAGCCCAACGAGGATTGATGCTGCGCCCCCTGCTTACCCCTGACTGGATCTCCCAGGGCACCCTGGCCCAGCTGGAGTTATCCATGTTCCTAGAGCGGGGAATCAGGGCCCTTGTGTTAGATGTCGACCGCACCCTGCTGCCGCGGCGCCAGTCCTCCCTCCCCCCGGCGGCCGAAACATGGCTGCTGGAGGCCCGCAAGCAGCTGCCGATCCATCTGCTCAGCAACAATCCCTCGCGGCGTCGCATTGGCGCGGTGGGTCGCGCCGTGGATCTTCCCTTCAC
>JBIIIX010000257.1:0-4455 GCA_044234415.1 Cyanobium sp. | reverse complement strand
GCCAGCGCCGACGTGGTGCTGTCCAGTGACCCCATCACCATGGAGCTGGCCCTCTACTGCGGCCTGCCCTTGGTGGCCGTTAGCCGTGACCCATCCACTTTGCCGGATCGTGCCGAGGTGAAAGGTCTACCAACCCAGCCCGGCGAGGAGGATCACAGCGAAGCCATCCTGGCCGCCCTTGGCCTGGGCTAAGCCGGGGGCCAGGCGATGATTCCGATCGGAGCCCTCACCTGGCGCCGATCGTCGTCTCGCCACGGGCCGTCGCGGATCCCCCGGCCGTTCCACCGCCGCCCCCCCACCAGTCGCCGCCGCCATCCCTGGCTGCCACCGCTGCTGGCCCTGTTCACGTTGGTGAACCTGGCTGCCCTGGGCTATCGGATCACCGAGGGCTGGGACTGGGGCGATTGCTACTGGATGGTGGCGATCACGATCAGCACGATCGGCTTCGGCGAGGTGCATCCCCTCAGCTACGCCGGCCGCCTGGTCACGGTGATGCTCGTGATCGGCGGCTTGGTGGTCGTTCAGACGACGATCAAAGCTGTGCTGGATCTGAGCGAATCGGGCTATTTCCGGCGCCTGCGCGAGCGCCGCTTCCGCATCTGGATTCAAGGCATGAACAACCACGTGATCCTCTGCGGCTACGGCCGCATCGGCCGCGAGATCGCCCGTCAGCTGACGCTCGAGCAGGTGCCCCTGCTGGTGGTGGAGATGAACCCGGAGCAGCGCGACGCCGCCGAGGAGCGGGGCCTGCCGGTGCTGTTCGCCGACGCCACCCTCGACGAGACCCTGGTGGAGGCCGGCATCCACAACTGCCGCGCCCTGGTGGCGGCTCTCACCGGCAACGCGGCCAACTTATACGTGGTGCTCAGCGCCCGCGGCCTCGCCCCCCGCTGCCGCTTGATCGCCCGCTCCGATAGCGAAGAAGCGGAGCGCAAGCTGCGGCTGGCCGGGGCCGACCAGGTGGTGAGCCCCTACGTGGCCGGCGGCCGCACGATGGCGGCCACCGCCCTGCGGCCCCTGGCGGTGACCTTCATGGACCTGCTCTCCGGCAGCGATTGCGAAGTGGAGGAGTTCCAGCTCAGCGGTGATCCCGCCGATTTAGGCGCGATCAATGGCGCCAGCCTGGCCGACCTGCAGCTGGGCCGGCGCTCCGGCGCGCTGGTGCTGGCGATCCGCAACCCCGCCGACGGCCTCAGCAATCCCTTCCGCGAGCAGCCCAAACCGTCGCTGCTGGCCAATCCAGGCGGCCATGTGCGCCTCGGCCCGGGCCAGCTGCTGGTGGTGATGGGCAGCAAAGAACAGCTGTCCAGCTTCGCCGAGCTGCTCGGGCGCGCCCTGGTGGATGTGGGCGTGATGGCCGGCTGAGCCACGACATACGATCGCCGCCTCCTGTCACGCGGCCCGATGTCCAGCAGCTCCCCCAGCCCAGAGCTTCCCCTGCGGGGCCAGGTGGCGCTGGTCACCGGCGCGGGCCGGGGGATCGGGCGGGCCATCGCCCTTGAGCTGGCCGCCGCCGGCGCCGAGGTGGTGGTGAACTACGCCAGCTCCGAGCAGGCGGCGGCCGACACCGTGGCCGCCATCGGCGACGCCGGTGGTCGGGCCTGGAGCCATCGGGCCGACGTGTCGGACGAGGAGCAGGTGGAGGGGATGGTCAAGGCCATCCAGGAGCGCAGCGGGGCCCTGCAGGTGCTGGTTAACAACGCCGGCATCACCCGCGATGGCCTGATGCTGCGCATGAAGACCGCCGACTGGCGCGCCGTGATCGACCTCAACCTCACCGGCGTGTTCCTCTGCAGCCGCGCCGTCAGCCGCGCCATGCTCAAGGCCCGCCAGGGGCGCATCATCAACATCACCTCGGTGGTGGCGTTGTTCGGCAATGCCGGCCAGGCCAACTACAGCGCCGCCAAGGCCGGCGTGATCGGCCTCACCCGCAGCAACGCCGCCGAGTTCGCCGCTCGGGGGGTCACGGTCAACGCCGTCGCCCCGGGCTTCATCGCCAGCGACATGACGGCCGATCTCGATCAGGAGGCCATCCTGCGGGCGATTCCCCTGGCACGCATGGGCACGGCCGCCGAGGTGGCCGGTGCGGTGCGCTTCCTCGCCGCCGATCCCGCCGCCGCTTACATCACCGGGCAGGTGCTGCAGGTGGATGGCGGCATGGTGATGCGCTGATCCGCCGCCGATCGGCCTTGCCGGCGACATGCCTTCCACTACCCGGCCGCGAAGGATGCCAAACCCTGGAGCGCAGCCTCAATCGCTCCGCTCCAGGGCTTGCCCCCCCAGCTCCTGGCCCTCCAGCGGCTGGCCCAGGTCATCCCGCAGCCGCCGGATCCGCTGCAGCAGGCGGTAGCGCCGCTGCCGCGCCGTGATCGTCAGGAACACGCGGATCGGCACGTAGACCAGGGCCATCAGCAAGCCCAGTGCCGCGATCAGCAAGAACACCATGCCGTTGGCGGACGTGGCCGGCCCCATGCCTCCATCGGCGGCGGCGGCGGTCGCCGCGTCGACGGCGTCGCTCAGGCTGCGTTGCAACAACTCATCCATAGGCCAGACGTTAAGTGCCCCGTACCGGCCCGTGGCCCTGCTGCCGATCTTCGGCAATCCCCACCCCCTGACCCAGGAATGGCGGCCCCCGTTATGGGAGGCTGAAAAATCAACCCTTGTTGTTCTTACGCCACCGATGGCCAAGCTGATTCGCTTCTCCGACGCCTCCCGGGATGCGCTGGAGCGTGGCGTCAACACTCTGGCGGAAGCCGTGCGCGTCACCATCGGTCCCCGCGGCCGCAACGTGGTGCTGGAGAAGAAGTTTGGAGCGCCGGACATCGTCAATGACGGCGTGACGATCGCCAAGGAGATCGAACTGGAGTGCCCGTTCGAGAACCTCGGCGCCAAGTTGATGCAGCAAGTGGCCAGCAAAACCAAGGACACGGCTGGCGATGGCACCACCACCGCCACGGTGCTGGCCCAGGCGATGGTGCGCGAGGGCTTGCGCAACGTGGCCGCCGGAGCCAATCCGGTGAGCCTGCGGCACGGCATGGAGCGGGCCGCCGCCGCCGTGGTGGAGGGCATCGCCCGGGAAGCCCGGGGGATCGAGGGTGAGGCGATCCGCCAGCTGGCAGCCGTCAGTGCCGGCAACGACGACGAAATCGGCCGCATGATCGCCGAGGCGATGGACAAGGTGAGCGCCGACGGCGTCATCACCGTGGAGGAGTCGAAGTCGCTGGCCACCGAATTGGAGGTGACCGAGGGGATGGCGATCGATCGCGGCTACAGCTCGCCCTACTTCATTACCGATCAGGAACGGCGCGAGGTGGTGTTCGATGCGCCGCTGCTGCTGATCACCGACCGCAAGATCAGCGCCGTGGCCGACCTGGTGCCGCTGCTCGAAGCCGTGTCCCGCAACGGCCGGCCCCTGGTGATCCTGGCTGAGGAGGTGGAGGGCGAGGCCCTGGCCACCCTGGTGGTGAACAAATCCCGCGGCGTGCTGCAGGTGGCGGCGGTGCGTGCTCCGGGCTTCGGCGACCGGCGCAAGGCCATGCTCGCCGACATCGCCATCCTCACCGGCGCCACGGTGATCAGCGAAGACCGGGCCATGACCCTGGACAAGGCCACCCTGGCGGACCTGGGCCAGGCCCACCGGATCACGATCGGCAAGGATGAAACCACGATCGTGGCCCTCGACGACCGAGGAGACGCCGTCGCGCAACGGGTCGCGTCACTGAAGCGCGAACGCGAGCAAACCGACAGCGACTACGACCGCGAGAAGATCGATGAGCGCATCGCCAAGCTGGCAGGCGGCGTCGCGGTGATCAAGGTGGGAGCGCCCACGGAAACCGAGCTCCGCAACCGCAAGCTGCGGATCGAGGACGCCCTCAATGCCACCCGCGCCGCGGTGGAGGAAGGAGTTGTCACCGGTGGCGGCACAACCCTGCTCCGCCTGGCCGCGGAGCTGGACGGCCTGCTGGCCACCAGCCAGGGCGATGAGCGCGTCGGCATCGAGATCGTGCGCCGGGCCCTGAGTGCCCCATTGCGCCAGATCGCCACCAATGCCGGCCGCGATGGCGATGTGGTGGTGGAGCGGGTGCTGCGTGACGGCCTCGGCTTCAATGCCCTCACCGGCAACTACGAGGATCTGCGAGCCGCTGGCATCCTCGACGCCGCCAAGGTGGTGCGCCTCGGCCTGCAGGATGCGGTGTCCATCGCCGCCCTCCTGATCACCACCGAGGCGGTGATCGCCGACAAGCCCGAGCCGGCCGCCCCTCCGGCCCCTGGCGGCGGCGGTATGGGTGGCATGGGCGGAATGGGTGGCATGGGTGGCATGGGCATGCCCGGGATGATGTGAGCCGGAGGGCACCACTCCACCAGGCTTAGGACGGGGGCAGGCAGGCGCCAGCCCCGGCCATCCCATGGCTCGACCAGCACGCCAGAGCCACGCTGGCACAGCCTTCTCCCAGC
>JBIIIX010000255.1:0-4469 GCA_044234415.1 Cyanobium sp. | reverse complement strand
ATGACCCCATTTTGACCCATCCAGCCCCATCGCCGAGATCCACCACCAGCACTCGCCCGTGCGGCAGGCTCGACAGCTCCAGGGCCACGCCGCCTTGAAGGTGACGATCCTGGGGCGACTGATGCGCTGGGGCTGTAGAACGCTGCAGGATGGGCCGGAGCGGCTTGAGGGGATGGTCGTGCTGGGGTTTGGTGCCGCTCGATCGGGGCCTGCCAGGCCAAGCGGCGTGATGGGGCATCGCGGCATCCGCGACTGCTCCCGGTTCGGCGTGAAGGTGAGCGAGCACAGGAGCTTGGTCCGTGGCTGAAGCCGTTCTCGCCCCTGGAGCCCGGATCGAGTGCCGCAGCGCCGAATGGCTGGTGCGCAGCATCGGCCGCAGCTCCGCTGGCCAGCAGGTGGTGGATGTGGTGGGAGTGTCGCCATTCCTGCGCGAGAAGGAGGCCCGCTTCCTGGTGGAGGTGGAGAAGGCCGCCGGCAGCTTCAAGGTGCTGCAGCCCGAGGAGACGGAACTGGTGGGCGACCCGTCGCCCCGCTACCGCGACAGCCTGCTGTTTCTGGAGGCCCACCTGCGCCGCTCCGTTCCCACGGACAACGCCCTGGTGGTGGGCCAGCGGGCGGCGATGGATGCCTTGCCTTACCAGCTGGAGCCAGCCGCCAAGGCGTTGGCGATGCCGCGCCAGCGGCTGCTGATCGCCGATGCGGTGGGCCTGGGCAAGACGCTGGAGTGCGGCATTCTCTGCAGCGAGCTGATCCGGCGCGGACGCGGCCGGCGGCTGCTGGTGGTGACCACCAAGAGCATGGTGGTGCAGTTCCAGAAGGAGTTCTGGACGCGCTTCTCGATCCCGCTGGTGCGGTTGGATTCGGTGGGGATTCAGCGGATCCGCGAGCAGATCCCCACCAACCAGAACCCATTTCACTACACCGACAAGGCGATCGTGTCGGTCGATACGCTCAAGAACGACCGCGACTATCGCTTCTATCTCGATCATGCCAGCTGGGACATCATCGTGATCGATGAATGCCAGAATGTGGCTGAGCGGGCGCGGGGAGCCCAGAAGAGCCAGCGGGCTCGGCTGGCGGAGCGTTTGGCGACCCGCTCGGAAACCTTGATCCTGCTGTCGGCCACGCCCCATGACGGCAAGCCGGAGAGCTTCGCCAGCCTGATGAACATGCTCGATCCCACGGCGATCGCCGATCCGAGCCAGTACAGCAAGGACGACATCAAAGACCTGTATGTGCGGCGCTTCCGCAAGGACGTGATCGCTGATCTGCGCAGCAGCGTGAAGGAGCGGGACAGCGCCGATGTGGAGTGCCCGGCGAGTGAACGGGAAGAGCGGGTGTTCGCCCTGCTCAAGGACCTCAAGCTGCCTGCCAGCGACGCCAAAGCCAAGGCGGGCCAGCTGTTCAAGACCACGCTGGCCAAGAGCCTGCTCTCCAGCCCGATGGCGGCGCTGGAGACGGTGCGCAATCGCCTCAAGCGACTGGAGGCGCCTGGATCCTCCGCAGCGGCATCCCCCGAATCGGCTTCCCCCACCAGCGCCGCGACCGCTGCGTCTGCGGATCAGGCCGCCCTGCAGCAGCTCGAACCCCTGCTGGCCGCGATTGGCCCGGCCGACTTCTCCAAATATCAGCGCCTGCTGCAGCTGATCCGCACGGACTGGAACTGGAGCGGCAAAGACCCCAGGGACCGGATCGTGCTGTTCACCGGCCGACGCGAAACCCAGCGGTTCTTAAAGGAGAACCTCGCCGCAGACTTGGGCCTGCCTCAAGGGGCGGTGGTGGGCCTCGATGGCGCCATGCCGGATGTGGAGCAGACGAAGGTGGTGGAGCAATTCGCTCAGGAGAAGGAGGCGGTGCGGATCCTGGTGGCCACCGAGGTGGCCTCCGAAGGCCTCAACCTGCACTACCTCAGCCACCGGCTGGTGCATGTGGATATCCCCTGGTCATTGATGACGCTGCAGCAGCGCAACGGCCGCATCGATCGCTATGGCCAGCCGCAGCAACCGCAGATCCGCTATCTGCTCAACACGTCGCGCAGCAAAGGCATGGGTGATGCCGAGAAGGTGCTGCGGTTGCTGAAGCGCAAGGACGAGCAGGCCCAGCAGAACATCGGCGATCCAGCCGTGTTCCTGGGTGTGTACGACGCGGTGGGCGAGGAGGAGGAATTCAGCCGGGCGTTCGAAAGCGGCGCGGTGGAGGAGCTGGAACAACGCATGGACAGCAACGCCGCGCCCTACCTGGAGCCAAGCAGCGGCGACAGCCTGTTCGAAGAACTGTTCGGCCGCCTCCCTAGCGACAGCCTCAACATCAACTCCAGCGCCGATCCCAGTGCCGATCACAGCCCCGATCCCAGTGCCGATCCCAACGCAAGCTCACTCAACAGCCCTAACCACAGAGACGCCCCGGCAGAGCCGATTCAGGTGCAACAGCGCCAGCCCTTCAGCCTGTTCGCCAGCCTGTGGAGCTATGTGGACACGGCCCTCGAAGCGGTGAGCGAACACCTGGAGCGCCGCGGCGAGAGGCTTGATCTGCGCGCGTTTCCGGAGCAGCAGCGGCTGGAGATCACGCCGCCCAGCGATCTGCAGCGCCGCTACGAACGCTATCCCAGAGAACTGCAGCCCCCCCGGGGCCAGCGGCTGGCGCTCTCCACCGAGGTGGCGGCGCTGCAACGGGCCCTGGAGCAGAGCCGCAAGCAGGACAACAGCCGACCGGAGCTGGAATACCTCTGGGATCTGCATCCCCTGGTGGATTGGCTGGCGGACCGGGGCCAGATCAGCTTCCCGCGCCACTGCGCGCCGGTGCTGCAGCTGAACGAGGGATTGGATCCCGGCGAGGTGGTGATGGTGTTTCAGGGCACGATCCCCAACCAGAAGGGAGTGCCGGTGGTGCAGGAGTGGGTGGCGGTGCGCTTCGGAGGCTCAGGCCTGAACGTGCTGGCGATCGAGCCCTTCGAGACGGTGGCTGAACGGCTGCAGCTTGGCCGCAGACCTTATGCCAACCCCAACGCCTCCATCCCCCCTCACCTGCGCGCCCAGTTGCCCTTCGCCGTAACCAGGGCCAACGATTACCTGCGTAATTGCGGCGACCAGTGGACCGCCCGCATGCAGCCCGAGCTCGACGCCCAGCGGGAGCGGTTGAAGCGACTGCGGGCACGCCAGGAGCAGCAATTGCGGCAGGCCTACGCCACCGACCAACGCCCCCAGCAGATCAAGGAGAAGCGCCGGCTGGCCGAGCAACAGGCGATCGATGGACGTTTCAACGACCACGAACGCTTCGTCAACGAAGTGATGACGATCGAGCCGGCCCCCTACCTGAAGCTGGTGGCGGTGCTGCACCGGGAGGCTTGAGATGGCGGATGCTTCAAGATACGGCAGCAAACACGTCGTCATCCGTGAGCCAGCCGGCGGCCTCGCCGAACGGCAGAGCCTGGCGCCGCAGCCGCTCAATGCGCATCAGCTGCAATTGCCTGCGGAGCGGATCGGGCACGATGTCCCCACGGGGGCGCGTTTCGGCGCAAATAGCCTCAAGCTCCCGCTCCAGGTCGGCTGCTAGGCGGATGGTAAGCGAATGAGTCTTCAGGCACGACATTGTCATGCGGCTGTCTGGCGGTGCCAGTGCCATTGCCGCCAACATGGAGTGCCCTGCAGGCAGGACGGCGCCAATGGCCACGTTCACCATCCCCGGGAGGGCCTGGGCAGCCGCATCCAGGCCCACTTCGCCAGGCTGGGTGGCCTGGAGCTGGAACTGCCGGATCGGGCCGACCGCCCCTGCGACCAGCCTTTCGCCTGAGCGTTCACCACTCTGACCACCTGCACCATGACCGCCTCACCCCCCCTGATCACCTGCACGCCTGGCGTGCGCAGCGGCAAGGCCTGCCTGGCCGGCACACGCATCACGGTGTCGGATGTGCTCGAGTATCTGGCCAGTGGCATGAGCCAGGAGGAGATCCTGGCCGACTTCCCAGATCTGCAGCCTGAACACATTCAGGCGGTGCTTCGCTATGCCGCCGAGCGCGAAAAGCGTCTCAGCGAGCTGAGGGTGGCCTGAGCCAGCCGATGGCAGCCCGTTTCCTGCTGGATGAAAATCTGAGCCCTCGGCTTGCGTCCGCTCTTTCAGAGCAGTTCCCGGGCACTGTGCATGTGCGTGATGTGCAGCTGAAGGGCCAAAGCGATCATCAGATCTGGTCATTCGCTGGTGAGAACGGATACACCATCGTCACCAAAGACGACGACTTCCGCGGTCTCAGCTTGCTGCGCGGTGCTCCGCCCAAAGTGATCTGGTTGGTAGTAGGGAACACCAGCACGGCTGGGATCCTCCAGATCCTTTTGGCTCACGCCAGCGAGATCAAGACCTTCATCAGCGAACCCACCACCTCACTGCTCGCATTGCGCAAGTCCTGACCCATGGCCCTCCCCGGCATCACGAACGCCAACGAGTTCTATGCGGCGCACTACCTCGAAAGTGTGCTG
>JBIIIX010000253.1:0-4495 GCA_044234415.1 Cyanobium sp. | reverse complement strand
GCCCCCTTTGGTCCGGGGCCATCGGGCATGTTGGCGGCCTGTGCGGCACCACATGGCAGCAGGGCGGTCGCCAGACCGAGCAGTCCGGCGACCAGGGCCCCAGGGGTGGGCAGAGCCGCAGCGGCAGGACGGCGGACCATGGGATCAGGGACTCCAGCAACCGCATAACCGTATCGGCCGAGGCGAGTTTGTCCAGAGCGCGGCAGGGGGATTCCGGCCCCGGGTCTTGACGTGGGGGTTGGCTGCCCGCTCCCGGCTTCAGGCCGGCGGCGGCGTACCTCCACCCGGCAGGATCCAGCGCACCACCAGGGGCAGGACCAGCAGCACGGTGATCAAGCGGACCGCGTGAAGGACCGCCACAGCGGCGCCCACACCGAATTCGGCCCCCACCAGGCTCATGCCGCTGATACCACCCGGGGCCGCTCCGAGTAGGGACACCACCGGATTAATTCCCAGCAGCCGGCTGGTCCATAGACCCACCACCAGGCCCGTGAGCACCAGGGATAGGGTGATCAGCAGGGCGGGCCGCCAAAGAATTTTCAATTCGGAGACGGCATCGGTTGTCAGCGCCGTGCCGATCACCGTGCCGATGGCGATTTCCAGCAGGGTGCGGGTGCCGATCGGCCAGCGCGCCGTCTCCAGCCGACCGCTCATACTCACCAGGGCCGCACCGATCAGGGCGCCAGCCAGTGGTGCCGCTGGAATTCCCGTGCGCAGGGCCAGCAGGCCCCCCGCGGAGCCGGCTAGGCCGTACAGCACCAGCTGCCACGAAATCTCCATCACCGCCAGGTTCAGCCCATCCACTTTGGGGGATCGAGGCCTCTGCCAGCGGCTGGCCTGAGTAGCTTGAGGCATCGGGGTATGTGTGTTGTCATGCGGCCAGATCATCGTTCTGTTCTCCCATGACCAGCTCTTCGGTCTCGTTTCGGATCAGCCGCAGCGCTGAGGATCTCGCCGCCACGATCCATGCGATTTCCCAGCGGTTGGTGCTGCTTGAGCAGCGACTGGGAGCCCTGGAGCTGCAGCTGACCAACCTGGATCGTCCTGATCCCCAGGAGATCAACCGTCTCGAAAATGTCGACCGGCTGCTCCATGACTGCCGCGCTCTGTTGGAGCTGGATGCCGAACCCGCTGCCGAGCACCCTCCCACCAGCGGCGATGTGCCTCCCCTGGCGGAGGTTTCAGAGCTGGCCGAGGAGCAGGCCTTCACGGCTGAGCTGGCCGAGGACGATCGCGATCACGACCTCCTGGCGGCCTGATCCAGGGACCCAAGGGCTGGCGGAAGGTGGCAAAATAAAAAGAAAGCCAGCCATGGCCTTCCCCTCTTCCGCCCACTCCTCCTCCGCCCACGGCACCCCCCTTCCTCGCCCCGGATCCAATGGGGTGGCCAGTCCTCAGGGTCGGCGCCAGCCCACTCCTTTCCCACTCAATGACCAGCCGGAGGGTGAGCATCAGTTGGAAAAGCTGGAGTTTGCCCTAGCGGTTGCTCTGACACGCGGCGATCAGCAGCGCTCCCAGCAACTCCGTGAACAGATCGCCGCCCTCGGCGGCAATCAGGAAGAGCCTGGCACCTGATGTCGTTTGGTTTTGTTGATGCGGCCGAGGCTGCAAGGCCAGCCTCGTATCTTTAGACTTCCGAAAGCCTTGATGTTCACCTCCATGGCGGGGTGAACCAATCCATACCCATGACTGGCATGAAGCCCCTGGCACATACACCTCTCAAGGTCCACAGGCCAGATCGGCCCACGCCACCCTCCCTTCTGCATGGAGGCCATGGAGTTGATTCCGTGGCCCGCCGCACGTTTTTGTCCCGCGCCTCGGAACTGGATCAGTTGGCGCGCCAAGCCGCTGAGCGGGGAGACCTGCAGGAGGCTGGTCGCTTGATTCTGGAAACCTTGGACTGCGAGCGAAGGGCCGGCGGTCTTGGGCCCCAGGTGCTGCAGCTGATCAAACCACGCCTTTGATCCATCGCCGCAGGGTCCCAACCTGATGCTGGGACCGACGAACGGCAAGCGGGCAGGTTCAAAGTCCCATCAGCTTCAAACCAATCCAGCTCAGCCCAGCTGGATTGGCAGCGCAATGATCATCAATAGCAGCCTTGCACCGAGATGCGGTAGCTGAATCCCAGCGCACCTGGGTCATTGCTGGCTCCCACCTTGAAGTTCATCTGGCTGGCCTGCTTGCCGCCAACGGCAGGGAAGGGACCAAACATGCGTCCAGTGCCGATCGGTGGGTTCATCGATTCATTGATGACCTGCAGATTGGATCCGTCGCTAAACTTCATGTAGCCTTGCACGGGATAGGTTGCATTGGAATCGGATGAGTTTGCAGTGAAAAAGAACTTGTAGCTGTTATAGGGATTGTTAACGATGAAATCGGTATTCCAGTTAGTTTTTGCAAATGGCAGAGCCTTGCCGGGGCCAACGGACTTGGACACGATGGCAGAGGTACCGTTGCCGCCAATCGGTTGCAGGAATTGGCATCGCTCCTGGGCCAGCCCCGGCGCGGCCGGGAGGGTCAGCGTCGCGCTAATCAGCAGCGCGGCCGCTTGGCCAAGACCCTGGGCTGAACCGCTGGCGGTTGTCATGGTGTGTGAACCTGCTGCTAAGTCATTCTAACAAGTGATGTTCAGGCCATTTCGAAACATCGTCCCGCGATCGCCTGTCGCTAGCCCGCCGTGACGCCAGTACTCGCCCTGCTGTTCTGCGTGCTCAGCTTCAGCCTGATGGGGGCCTGCGTGAAGTTCTTGGGAGGCCGCCTGCCGGTCAGCGAGGTGGTGCTGGCCCGCTCGTTGATCGGCCTGCTGGTCAGCCAGGCGCTGCTGCAGCGCAGAGGCCTTTCGCCCTGGGGCGCCGACTGGCCGCTGTTGGCCCTGCGGGGGCTGTTCGGCACCCTGGCGCTTTATGCCCTGTTCGCCGCTTACACCTGGCTGCCACTGGCGGCGGTGACGGTGATCCAGTTCCTCAACCCGGCGTTGACGGCCTTGCTGGCTTGGTGGTGCCTGGCGGAGCGGCCATCGCCCAGGATCGGGCTGGCGCTGCTGCTCGGTTGGCTGGGGGTGCTGGTGTTGATGGCTCCTGGCACGTCCTCCGCCCTGCCGCTGCCGGGGGTGTTGCTTGCGGCGCTGGGGGCCCTGCTGGCGGCCCTGGCCTACGTGAGTGTGCGGGCCCTCGCCCGCCGCCAGCCGGGGCTGGTGATTGTGTACTGGTTCCCCTTGGTGGGGTTGAGCATCAGCCTGCCCCTGACGCTGCGCCAGCCCGTGTGGCCCACCCCGCTGGAGCTTCTGGCGCTACTGGGAGTGGGACTTTTCACCCAGGTCGGCCAGCTTGGCCTGACCCGAGGCCTGATCGGACTGCCCGCCGCCCAGGCCACCGCGCTCACCTATGGCCAGGTGCCCCTGGCGGCGTTCTGGGGCTGGTTGTTCTTCGCCGAGATCCCCTCGAGTCGCGCTCTGCTGGCGGCCCTGCTGGTGCTCGCCTCGACCCTGCTCAGCCTGGTGCTTTCCTCCCCCGAGCCGGTACCCCGGGAGTGATCGCGGACGCTGGCCGGTGATCCGGGGCGATAGTGGCAGCAGTGATCCCTCAGGGCGATTCGATGTTTCGCCATCTGCTCGTGCCCACCGATGGTTCGGATCTCTCCACAGCGGCCATCAGCGGCGCGGCGAGCTTCGCCGCCGACGCTGGCGCCAGGGTCACCCTGTTGCACGTGTCCCAAAGCGTGCTGCTGCTCCCCCAGGGTTCGCTTTTCGGCGATCCGGTGCTGGCTGATCCTGAACTGCCGCAGCGGCTGCAGCGATTGGAGCGCGATCTTTCCGAGCAGATCCTGGCCCGGGGTCGTGAGCTGGTGGAGTTGGCAGGCGTGGCCTGCGCGGTGGATCTAGCCAAGCCAGGCCCGATTCATGCCGAGATCCTGGCCGCGGCCCAGCGCCATGGTTGCGATCTGATCTTCATGGCCTCCCATGGCCGCAAGGGGCTGGCGGGATTGCTGCTGGGTAGCGAAACCCAGCGGGTGCTCACCCATGGGGCCTTGCCGGTGCTGGTCTACCGGGAGCCGGCATCGCGATCACCATCAGCAACGCCGCCGCCACCAATGCCACCGCAGCAGGTCTGAGCTGGCCCGGGCAGGCTCGGGCCCAAGCTAGGACAGCCGCCGGAAGCCGCATCGCCCCAATCGTTCGAGGCCCGGGGGCTGGCCGCGGCGAGCGGGTCAGTCCGGTTGCCGTTGGGCTGGTGCCGCTGGGTCCGCCGCCGGAGGGGCCGCCGGGGCGAGGGATGCGAGGCCGCGGCTGAGTTGCTGGGCTGGCCAGCCCGCCGCGATCAGCAGCAAAGCCCAGGCGCTGCGCTGCCGATCTTCCACCAGGGCAGCTAAGAGGAACGTCAGCGAACCAGCCAGCACGATCAGCGGCGTTAGCGGCCAGCCCCAGACCTGGAATGGCCGCGCCAGCTGGGGTTTGCTGAGCCGTAGCCAGAGCAGCGCCACGACGCCGCTGCCACAA
>JBIIIX010000047.1:0-14550 GCA_044234415.1 Cyanobium sp. | reverse complement strand
GCGATTGCGTTGAGTGTGCTGCTGATGAATCTAGCAAAGCTGTTGGGGCTGATTGTTTATCTTTCTTGCTTTCCGGCTATAGTTTCTCAGCGGCCCGACAGAGCACCGAGGCCACGATGTGAGCCACTTGGATTATCCCGCGGCTGCAGCGTGATGATCACTTTCACGCAACCGCCCGCCCGGTTGTTTCCTCGATAGAGGTGGGTGTGCCGTACCCAGCAGGCCCGAATTATGGCGTTGAGCCCCGGATGTCCAGGGAAAGCCCCCGCAGCCGATGAACATCTGCTTCGTTTCGAGAGGGCTTCCCGACCTTGATAACCGGGGGGGTCATTGGATCCAACTGCTGATGTGATCCGCAAGCCGATCGATCTGATGTTGTCGGGAGGGGTCATCAGCCCAATCTCCCAGCAGATTGCGGCGAAGTCCAGCGCTGGCGGGGGTTAGATGGTCTCCCGGTAGCTCCAGCAAATCGCTGGCATCACTTGGGCGTTGCCGCAGTGCATCCAGCAGCCTGGCGCTTTGATCAAGCTCATCGCGCTGGAAGCGCACTAGCAAGTTCCTGGATTGGCGCCAGGTTTGGCTGACGATTCTCAGGGTTTCGGACGGAGAGGGACTGAATTCGCTCCGGAATCCAAGCTGCTGGCCAACCTCCGCCAAAAAGGGCACCGAACGCTCGGCACTGAAGTTGTTGAACGCCAGCGACACCAGTCCTTGACCCAACCGTCCAGCGTCCGGAGCTAAAAGATGCAGCTTGCAGCCCAAGCTGTGGCCGAGCCGCAGCAGCTTGAGGCCAGCTGGGCTGTCCGGGTCGCGCTGCCCCACAACGACCAGTCCCTCTCGCTCTCGGAAGCGTCGGAAGGCTCTCCAGGCTTCAGTGGCCTGGGTCTGGTGATCGAAGCCCGGCACATAGCTCCAGGCATGGACCCTCCAGCCCCGGCTGGCCAGGGCCTCGAGCAGGCGTCGGTAGCTGAGCTGCGGAGTGGCGGCGAGGTAGCTGCCTCCGATGAACTCGATCAAGCCTCGGGTAGAGGGCGTTCCTGGCTGTAGAAGCCACAGCGGTCCCTGCTGCAGCCAGCCCTCTCCCTGCCCCTGGGCCGCTGTTGTGAAAGATCTGCCCGCCTCAGGCACCGCTGCCGCCTCTCTTGTTCCCCTGCTCCTGCAGCTCCCGCAGAACTCTGAGCGCTTCCCGACGGTGGGCCGCCCCATCCAACAAGTTGTTGAACACCAGGCGGATCACGCCGTCGCCAGCGATTACATAGGTGACCCTGCCGGGCAACAGGCCCAGCACTGAGGGCACTCCAAAGGCCTGCCGCAAACGGTTGCCCTCATCCACCAACAGGGGGAAAGGAAGTTGGTGGCGTTCGGCGAAGCGCCGATGGCTGCCGGCTGAATCACCGCTGACGCCCCAGACTTCAGCCCCCAGCGCCTGAATGTCGGCATAGCTGTCCCGGAAAGCGCAGGCTTCGGCCGTGCATCCCGGCGTGTCGTCCTTCGGATAGAAGAACAGGACCAAAGGGCGGCCCTGCAGCAGGTCGCTGCTTCGCTCATGGCCATCGGCATCGCGCAGGCTGATGGGGGGGGCGAGGTCTCCTGGAGCCAGGGGCATGGTTGAGGCGAATCTTTTTGGGACCATAGGCGGCCTATTTGCCCCTTGCGCCCTGCCTGCCTGCTGAGAGCATGGGTTCAGACGTGTTCATCAGACCAGTGACGAGCGGTGCCTGGCAACAGACGGATCTGCTCGGAGCATTGGGGATGCTGGAGCCTCTTGTGTTGGAGGCTGCGATTCAGGTTGCTGAGGGCCGGTCTGTTGCCGAGCCTGAGGCTTTGGATGAACCCAGGGTTGAGATCGGTTCTGCGCTGAATGGTGATCTCCCGATTGGGTTCGGGGAGCAGCCGCTTTCGCCCCGAGGCCCATGTTCCTTGCTGGTTGATCCAACCGCTCGCGCCGATGCGGCCAACGGCGCAGACCAGCGGGCGGATGGCAGTTACCCGCTAGAGGCCTTGCTCGGGCAGGAAGCCCCATCCACGGCGGAGGCAACTCCGGTACCCCTTGGCTGCTCCATTCCTGCAGCCCTGCCCACGGAATCCCCGACCGCGAACGCCGCGATCGGCGGTGGTTCTCCTGCGCAGACGCTCTCCCCCATGGCGTGCCCCCAGCTTGGCGCTGATCTGCCTGGTGTGGTTCTCCGATCAGGGCGGCCCGAAAGTTGGCGCGCCCCAGAGGCGGTTCCCGCCCCCTCAGCATCTCCTGAGCTCCCGCTGCGCAGCATCGGCGTGGTATCGGCTGGCCAGCACTTGGCTTCGGCTGCCGCCTGCGTTGCCGCTGATGCGCTGGAGCCGATCGATCCCCTGCCCACCGTTCCGGAAACATTGCTGATTCTCGACACGGAAACCACCGCTCTGCGTCCGGAGGAGGGGCAGTGCATTGAGGTCGGTGCTGTGCTCTTCCAGGTGCCCCATCGGGCAGTGCTCACCCAGGTGTCATTCCTGCTGCCCTGTGACCGCAACCCGGCCGAGACGGTCAACGGCATTCCGGCGGCGGTGACTCGCCTGCCCCAGCCCTGGCCTGCGGCCTTAGCCTGTTTCCAGGCCATGCTGGAGCAGGCCGATGCTGTGCTGGCCCATAACGCCAGCTTCGATCGCCAGTGGTTTGGCCGAGGGCGCCTGCCCCCGATCGGCTTGCCTTGGATCTGCTCCATGGAGGACATTCGCTGGCCCTCCTCCCTGGGCCTACGCCCAGCCCCCTCGGTGCAGGCGTTGGCCTTGGCCCATGGCGTTCCGGTGTGGGCTGCCCACAGGGCTCTCACCGATTGCACCTATCTGGTGCAGGTGTTACAGCGCTGTGTTGATCTGGAGCTGCTGCTGGCGGCGGCCCTGGAACCTCGGTCGCTGATGCGGGCGGAGGTGAGCTATGCCGATCGCCACTTGGCCCGTGAGGCTGGCTTTCGCTGGGATCAACCCGTGCCCCGGGCCTGGACCCGGCGTCTCAGCCAGCGCGAAGCCATCTCCTTACCCTTTCCGGTGCACCCCGTGGAAGACAGCCGGCACTTGGGCCAGGCTTGCTGATCGGCGGCGATCATTGCGATCGGGCTCTTCAGGTGCTCGCAGCCGGCATTGACAGGAGGAACATGTCCGCCTCGCTCGTTGCCGCTTGGGCCTGCGACTCCGATCTCCAGGGGCTTGATGCTGGACGGCGCGATCGATCCCTTGGCCGATGCCCGGATGGGGCCGGTGGGAATGGGAGCGGATCTACCGAATCGCTTCCAGGATCGGAAGGTCTTCCATGGATCTGGGGCCCAGCCTTGTGGCGTTCCCAGGCTGGACGATAACCTCCACAGCCTTCGGCCATGACTCGCCTCCCGACGCTGCCGTCGGAGCGCCCGGAGGATTCCCCTCCGGGTCGCTTGCACCGCTGGCAGTCGGCCCGCTCCTGGGCATTGTTGATCCGTGAAGCGGAATCTCTTTGGCGGGTGGATGTGCGCGTGTTGCACCGCCTCGCGGCCCAGGAGTTGCTGCAGCTTGTGCAGGAGGTGCCGCCGCGGCTACGCCGTCGTGTCAACCGCTGGCTGGAACACCTGCACGTGGCCACCCGGCTGCGCTGAAACCGAGCTGATCAAATCGGCCGGTGATCCCGCTTCCGTGCTCTCGACTGAAAGCGCGTCCTGCTCCGCCTCCATCTGCTCCAGCTGCTCCAGCTGCTCCAGCTGCTCGAAACCTTGATGCAGGGCCCTCTTGCAGTCGTCCACCAGCCCTGCGAACGACCAGAAAGTGAGCGTTGGCGTGCTGTTTGGGCCAGGATCGCCTAGGCTTTGGGCCGTTAGTTGCTGGCCTCCAGAGAGGCTTGCGCCAGGCCTTCAAGCGCCAGTCCTTCAAGCGCTAGGCCACTCAACCGCCAGGCCACTTAAGCCGGAGATGGACGGGATCCTGCCCTGGAGGGCTTGGGGGTGGGTGGGAGTTATCAAAAAAGCGGGACTGAGGGGCTCGGATCGCGAGCGCTGGGACATGGGCCGGCGGCCCCGAGGGCCGCACTGCGGATCCAATGCAGGATCATGTCCATCGACCCGGAGGCCAGACGGTGCCCCTCGCTTGGGGGACACGAGCCTCTCAGGCGCTGGCGAGGGCAGGCTGCCCGCCGGACTCCGCCAGCTCCTCCACCGCCACGGTCTCGATCAGCTCGGCTCCCCCTGGATGGGAGCCCCAAACTTGCAAACGCAGGCCTGGACGGCAGGTGAATCCCAGGCTTTCGAACGGGAAGAGCACCCGCTCCATGGCGATGTTGGAGTCGTCTCCGCAGCGCACGATCACCATCCGGTCGCGCGGGTTGCGATAACTACAGGGGAGGCCGGCTTCATCCATCGGCCTTGGCGGGGCTAGGGGATGACAGTTTGGACTGCCCTCGGGGTGGCTGGCGAGTCCCCGGACGGGAGGAATGCCGGCCCGATCGCCGAATCAGCGTTCAGCCAACAGCCGGAGGCGCCCCCTTTGGATCACACTCAGCCAGCACCCTTCGCCTCGACGTTCCCGCCATGGAGATCCGGCTCGGCTGCGACCTGCAGCTCGACTGCGAGGTGCAGACCGTGATGTTGGCCTTGGTGCATCCCCATGCCTCGCGCCTGGCGGATCTGCGCGGTCCCGAGGCGCTGAAACTCTCTCCCGATCGCCTCTCCGAGGTGCTTGTGGATGACGACGGCAACCGTTGGTCTCGCTTTCATGCGGCCGCGGGCCGCACCAGCTTTCGATACGAGGCTCGCTTCGCCGACTCCGGCCAGGCCGATCGCCAACAGCCGAACGCGCCGGAATGTGCGGTGGGGGTGCTGCCGATCGTGGCCTATCGCCATCTCAACCCCAGCACGTATTGCGACACCGAGCGACTGGCGCCCCTGGCCTGGAGCACGTTCGGTGATGGGCCCACCGGTTGGTACCGGGTGCAAGCGATCTGCGACTGGATCCACGCCCGAATCCGCTACGACTACGGCGCCACGGCCCCCGATCGCACCGCCTCCCAGACCCTGGATCTCGGTGGCGGCGTCTGCCGCGATTTCACCCATCTCGGGATCAGCCTCTGCCGTTGTCTGAACATCCCGGCGCGGTACTGCACCGGCTATCTGCTGGCCGATCCCGACCATCCTGAACAGGAGCCCGTGGATTTCGCCGCCTGGTTCGAGGCCTATCTGGGCGATCGCTGGTACGCGTTCGACCCGCGCCACAATGTGCCCCGTCGCGGTCGGGTGCTGATTGGCCGTGGGCGCGATGCGGCGGATGTGCCGTTCCTGCGCTCCTTCGGCTCCCATCAATTGAGCGGTTTCCAAGTGATCAGCGAGTGGTCCCAACCGGCGGGCTGAGGGGCTAACTCAGCGATTGCTTGAACGCTGGCTCGCGCGCCTGATCACCGACGCGGCGGCTGCCGCCATGCCCCGCCCGTCTTTCGCACCTGATCTGAACGTTTTCGGGCCGCGCCTCCAGAGGCTGGGTGGAGCACCTCAGCTCTCCGTTGGCCGCCATGAGCCTCGACAGCGCCCCGCTGCGGCTGCCTGAGTTTGCCGCTCAGGTTCCCGATCGTCACCGCCCACTTCCCGCTGCGCCCCGCTACCGGGTGCCGGAGTTGCTACGAGCCGTGGAGGTGTTGAACCTGCTGGAGATCACCAGGTCCCAACGGGTCACCTCCGAGGTCCTCGGGCTCCATCAATCCAGCGTCAGCCGCATTCTGCAGGGGTTGCGTCAGCAGCTGGGGCTGGTTCCAGGTTCTTGCGAGCGTTTGCCTTACGGCGATGCCCCGAGCCTCTGGCATCTGCGCCAGGCGGTCAGGGCCCATCGGATCGAGGGTGGTTGGCTGCAGTTGGTGGCTGATCCCTTGCATCACGGCCTGCTGCGCCCCGCCCCTGGCCTGTTGCCGGGCCCCGCCGCCTGGCTCGGTGTCGAGCGTCTGGCCGATCTGGTCCGCCACGCCGTGCTGGATGGCGGCCTGGTCAGTTCCCTGGCTTGGGGCCCGGCCGCGACTGCGGCCCTGGGTCCCCCGCCAAGTGGGTATGGGGGCTGCTGGTTTGAGCTGGCGGAGCTGCCCCTCTGGCTGGTCTCCCCGCTGCCGGCCGCCCGCACCGTGCTGGTGCCACCCGCTTACGCCGCGCCGCGCTTGCATCACGAACTGGGCCTCCGGGAGCTGGCGTTGCAGGAGTGGGGCACGAGTGGTCAGGCGCCCCGGTCCTGGCTACGGCGCGCCCGCCACCATGGCCTGGCGCTGCCGCTCTGCTTGGCGTTGCTGCCCCCAGGCTGGCTGGCACGCCAGGGATGGTGCTTGCTGCCGGATCAGGACCCGTTGCCGCAGCGGCTCTGGCTGCTGATGGGCGCGGATCTGCCCGAGGTGTTGCGGGAGCGCTGCCTTCGCCGCCTGCGGCGGCGCTGCGCCGCGTTCGCGGGCCGTTGCCCTGGTCCGAGCCGGGTGGCTTGAACGGCAGGAAGGGGCCACTCCAGGGACAATCGGGGCAGTTCGACTCCCCGCTGTGGTCTCCGTCGCCCGTGCTGATGCAGCGGAGCCAAGCGGTGATGGCGCGACACCGCCAAGTCCGCCGCGCCTGGCCGCCGCCGCAGCCGCAGCCGCCGCCAGGCCTGAGCTGGGCTCCACCACCGGCGACTCTGCGAGGGGCGACGCCGAGCGGGGCCGCCGCGAGTTGGCCCTCTTTCGCCGCGATCCCCGGCTGATCCGAGCCCTGATGCCGCTCTGGAGCTGGGCCCATCGCCACTACTTCCACATGATGAGCTGGGGCTGGGAGCACGTGCCCCCTCAGGGGCCGGTGCTGTTCATCGGCTCCCATAGCGGCGGTCTGGCCGCCCCCGATATGCACATGGCGATCTACGAGTGGTACGTGCGCCAAGGATTCGAACGGCCCATCCGCGGTCTCTCCCATCCCAAGTTGTGGCGGGTGTATCCGCTGTTGGCCCAGCTGGCGGCTGGCACGGGGGCGATCCCCGCCTATCCGCGCCTGGCCCGGGC
Source organism: Cyanobium sp. (assembly GCA_044234415.1). Lineage (GTDB taxonomy): Bacteria > Cyanobacteriota > Cyanobacteriia > PCC-6307 > Cyanobiaceae > Cyanobium. The sequence goes on along the minus strand of JBIIIX010000047.1, from coordinate 7,562 downwards.
GGCCCTGGCCCAGGGCTCCAGCCTGTTGATCTATCCCGGCGGCGCCGAGGAAGCCTGCCGACCCCATCGCCAGCGGGATCGCGTCAACTTGCAGGGGCGCACGGGCTTTTTGCGGCTTGCCCTGGAGTTCGATCTGCCGATCTTGCCGTTGGTGTCCTGGGGCAGCCACGACACCCTGATGATCCTGGAAGACCTCTACCCCCTCGCCCGGGCGCTGCAGCGGCGGGGTTGGCTGCGTTGGCCCCTGGGCGTCGATCCTGAGGTCCTACCCCTTTATCTCGGCTTGCCTTGGGGGCTGATGTTGGGCCCGATTCCCAACCTGCCCCTGCCGGCGCCCATCCGGCTCTCGATCGGTGCCCCGATCCAGCTGGACCGTAGCGGCATCGCCGCCAGCCGGGATCGCCGCTACGTGCGGCAGTGCTACGAGCAGGTGGAGGCGACCATGCAGCTCCAGCTGGATCAGTTGCGCGGCCAGAGCGGCAGCTGATCGAGCGGGGGGATCGGCTCGGGTGCGGTTGGGTTGCTCCGCACCGGTGGCCGCGAGATGGCGAAACCCCCACAACCCGGCCGCAGCGCTTGCCAGAGCCCGGTCCGCTGAGCAGCGTCGGGGTCTGGTTCTCGCCAGCCCCGCTTCGGCACGTGCATCCCGGTTTCCCATGACCTTCCTCTCCTGGCGCCGCGAACTCGTGCTGGCTGCCGTCGATCGGGCCCTGGATGCCGGGCACGACCCCGCCCAAGCCCCTCTGGCTGCCGCTCCGGGCGTTGCGGCGACCGCGCCCGCGGCGATCCAGGCCTGGGATCTCCTCAACCGCGAACTCTCTGGCAGCCTGCCGCCCCAGGAGATTCGCGCGGCGTTGGATGAATTGGTGAGTTCCCGGCGCCATCACTGCCAAGCGCGCCAGTTGGTGCTGATCGAACTGTTGCGGCAGCAAGCCTGCTCTCAGGGCTCCTCTCAGGCCTGATCTCAGTCTGAGGAGCATGGGCCTGAGCCCACACCAGAACGGGCCATGGCGAGTGGGGTGGCCCGATCTGATCGGGGCGGCCGCGCCGAAGGCGGTGGCTGATCACTCTGGGCAGGCGATGGCGGCCTGGTCGTAACAGGTCATGGCGCCGAGGGATTGGCTGATCGCGTTTTCGAGGGCGCGGCTGCGCAAGAGCGCCACGGCCAGCGAGGTGGCGATCTGGCCCGATAGGCCGCGCACGTTCTGGCTGCTGAACTGGGTTGATTCCCCATGGGCCCGCACCAGGGCCGCGGCGGTTAGCCGGCCGATGTCGGCGACAAAGTCGTCCTGGGCCAGCAATGCCTCGACCACCACCTCATTGACGCGCTCTGCGGCGATCTGCCCCTCTGGCAGGGCCGGCAGCTTGTGCACGATGCGATAGGGGCCAGGGCAGTTGTCCGGACTCTCGTAGAGCAAGGCCAGGCTCTTCTCGTCGAGCAGCATCGGACCAGTGGCTGGGCTTTTGCATGCTGGCTCAGCTGATCGGTTGGCGGTAGCCCCCGTAGCGCACCGCTGACGGGCCAGGCCAGGCAAGGCTCTACCGCGCCAGCGGCGAGTCGGCATGACGCCAGGCGCCGCGGCCAGCGCCGAACGGGGGCTTCAGGCCAAGGCGCAGAGCAGCTCCAGCAGGGTGTGCCGCAGGCCGGGAACCTGCAGGAAGGGCGGCAGCAGCCGTTGACCCGGAAGCTGGCCGCTGGCCGTCAGCGCTTCGCTCATCCGGTTGGCGGCCAGGCTCCAGGGCACGAGCAAGCCTGGCTCTCGCAACCCCGCGGGCCGCGGCATCCCCGCCTCCAGGGGCGCCGCCTGGCCGGGGTGCCCCAGCAGCTGGGTCAGATGCGCCAGGTAGCGGGCCCCAAGCGGGCCTTCCAGGGGGTGATGCAGCCACAGCAGCGGCTGGTCCGCCGCCAAGGCGAGGAGTTGCCGCCGCAGCTGCCGCTGCCAGGTTGGCCAGGCCCCCAGGAACGGACAGCGCCAGAGATCCAGGCCGCCCGCCGCACGGGCTCTCTGGCGCCAGGTCCGCGCCAATGCCGGCAGATCGTGGCGCACATGCCCGCCGGGCAGCAGCAGCAGCGGCACCAGGGTGAGCCCACCGGCGCGCTGGGCCGCGGCCCAGAAGGCCGCCTCGGGCTTGGGCTCCTCTCTGGCGGTGAGGGTTTGCAGCAGGACCGGTCCGCCGCGCGTTTGCCGCAGCTCCGCCGCCAACGCCTGCAGCTCCGGCGGGACCTGTCCCCCCTGGCGTCCGTGCACCAGCAAGACCAGCGGCGAGCTGGGCAAGCGCCGCCGCAGGCGCGCGCGCACGGCCGGATCGAGGCCTTGTCGGGCGACGCGCCGCAGGGCCCGGCTCCCCTGGGGCAAGCGGGCCAGCAGGTCCACGGCAGCGGCCGCCAGTTGGGGATCCAGGTCGCCGCTGAGCTGGATCAGGCCGGCGCTCAAGGGCCCCTGGGGCCAGGCCGACAGCCCCAAGGCCAGCCCCTCCAACGCCGCCCGACGCCGGACCAGCGGCCCAGGCGCCAAGGCCAGCTCCAGCAGCAGGGCCCCATCCTGTGGCTGGCGCTGCAGACCCAGCAGCGGCGCCAGGGCCTCCACCCCCGCCCCGGCGCTGAGGGCGTCGCTAGCGGCTGTCGGCTGGAGGGCTGGGGGCCCGGTCGCCGTTGGCGCCACCCTTAGGGCGTCGACGGCGTGCGTTGTATCCCCCGGATCCGCCGGATCCGGGGGATCCGTTGCATTGATTGCATCGGTTGTATCCGCCGGATCTGTTGCATTGATTGCATCCACCGCATCCACCGCATCCACCGCATCCACCGCATCCGGCGCAGCGGAGCGCGTCGCAGCCCCGGCACCCCCTGCTCCCGCCGCAGTCCCTGCGGGGGCGTCCGCAGCCAGGGCCGCCCCAGGGTTGAGCACCGCGGTTGCTCCAGATGGGAGCACCTCCCTTGGCGGCCGTTGCCCGGAGCTGCCCAGGTGGCGCTGCAGGGCTTGCCGCAGCCTCGCGGCCACCGCGGGGTCGCGGAAGGGGCCGAGCAGCTCCAGCCAGGACTCAGCGCTGGCGAGATCCTGGCGGACCAACTGCAGGTGGTGGCCAAGCAGGGGCTCTAGCCAGGCCTGGCGCACCCGCTCCTGCCCCGCCAACGGCGGCAGTTCCCGCCGTCCCGCCTCCAGCAGCGTTGGGCCCGCCAAGGTGCGGGGATTGGCGAGCAGCCGCTCCACCCCGGCGCGATCGAGCACGCCCAGCAGGGACTCCAGCAGATCCTGGTGCGCGGGCAGCTCGCCGCTCTCCAGGCCCGCCAGCCATGGCCCCGGATCGACGCGGCCCCGACGCAGCCCCTGCAGTTGCCACCAGCGTTCCTCGGTGCCCGGGGGCGCCAACAGATTGCTCTCGGAGGCCGGCCTGGTGGCTGCCGGTTGGCTTGGGAGCGGGGCTGGAGGGGTTGGTGTGGTGGCTGCCGGAGCCCTATTCGGGGTGGTTGGCATGGGGGCCGGGGCGGGAGGCCCCATCGGCGGCGAAGCATCGGCTCCCCCCAACCTGGCAGGGGCCTGGCTCACGGGACGGTGTCGGTGTTTGACGAGTCAGCACAGCGGCCCTTGGAATGGACCCGTGGCGGTGTTAGCACAGATACAGACGCAGCGCGGGAGCCTGGGGTAATGCGACCGATCTCTTTCTTGGCCAGTCCGATCCGGCCGGCGTCAGCGAGGCCTTCCGTCGCGGTGACGGTCCATCCCGCCTCCGGCGGACCAAGCCCGTTGGGGCCGGCCGCGGCGGAGGGGACTGCTCCGTCACCGGTCGATGCTGGGCCCCCGTGGCAAGCCCGCCGCTGCGGCGAACCGGCGTTCCCACTGAGCTTCGCGGCCCGCAAGGAGCAGCAGCTGGTGTTGCTGTTGGCACGGCAACTGGCCAGCGCCCAGTTCGAGCTGGCCCACCGGGCGATGACCCAGCGGCTCTGGGATGAGGTGGCGGCCCTGGGGATCGATCCGGAGCGGGTGACCCATCTGCTGTACGGCGGCCAGGACCCCACCGATCGCCAGCGGCTACAGGACCTCGACAACCTTTGGCTCGAAGCTCGCGGCCCCGCCGGCGGCGGCTGGTTGCGGCAGATCACCGGCGCCGCCTGGCGCCGTGGTGCTCAACCAGCAGGTCCTCGAGGGCATCGATGAGGCCGCCGAGCGGCACCCCTTTGTAGTGCAGCTCGGCAAGTTGGGGCGTGGCCCCCATCGATCCGCCCAGGTAGACCTTGGCCGCCTCCACCATCTCCCCCCCCTCGCGGGCCTTGGCCCCCATCAGGCCGATCTCGCCCATGTAGGGCTGGCCGCAGGCATTCGGGCAGCCGGTCCAGTGGGTGCGCACCGGATGGGGCAGCTCCAGCCGTTGCTCCAGGGACTCCAGCACCCGCTGGGCGGTGCTCTTGGTGGGGATCAAGGCGAAGCTGCAGTAACGGTTGCCGGTGCAGCTCACCGCCTCGGCCAGCAGCGGGCCGGGGTCGGGCTGGAAGCGCCGCAACAGCGGCTCCGCCAGCAACGCCTCCAGCCGATCCGCGGGCACATGGGGGATCAGGGCGTTCTGGGCTTCGGTGAAGCGCAGCTCGCCCCCGCCGTAGCGGCGGGCCAGATCCGCCAGGGCCACCATGCCGTCGCCATCCAGCCGACCCATCGGCACCCCCAGGCCAACCCAGTGCAGCCCCGGCTGCTTTTGCAGGTTGACCCCGAGGCAGGAGCGGGGCGCTCGGTTGACCAGATGGTGGCCATCGTGGCTGCAGGCCTCGCCCCCCAAGCGGATGAACTCGGTGAGTACGGCGCCCCGATAGGCCTCCAGCCCGAGTTGGTCGATCAGATACAGCAAGCGGCTTTTGTTGCGGGCCTGGCGGTTGCCGTGCTGGGCGAAGTGGCGCAGGGTCGCCAGGCTGAAGGCCGGTAGCTGCTCCGGCCGCAACCACAGGCCCAGGGGGATGGCCAACGCATTGCGTTGGGCCGAAAAGAACCCCCCCACCATCACCGTGAAGCCCAGCTCGCCGTCGCAGTGGGCCGGCAGGAAGGCCAGGTCGTTGTGCAGCAGGAAGCTATCCGCAGCGCCCCCCACGGCGATGTTGAACTTGCGGGGCAGGTTGCGGGGGGCATCCGCCGCCAGGATCCGCTCTTGGATGGCCGCCACCAAGGGCCGGGTGTCGAGGAACTCCTCGGGATCGATGCCGGCCAGGGGGTTACCGGTGATGTTGCGCGGGTTGTCGTGGCCGGATTGGCGGCTGGTGAGGCCCACGGCGGCCAGGCCCGCCAGCAGCGGTGCCATGTCCTCCAGCAGCAGGCCGCGCAGCTGCAGGTTCTGGCGGGTGGTGATGTCGGCGCTGCCGTGCTCGCCGCAGCGATCCACCACATCGCCGAGAAAGGCGAGTTGGTCGGCGCTGATCACGCCGTTGGGCAGCCGCAGCCGCACCATGAACCGCCCGGGGGTGACGGGACGGAAAAAGATGCCCAGCCATTTGAGCCGGATCGTGAGGGTGGCCTCATCGAGCGATTCCCAGCCCGAGGCCGCTAGTGCATCGAGTTGATCCGCCAGATCCAGGCCGCAGCCTTCGGCCTTGGCCCGCTCCACCTTGCTGAGCCCCTCACCAGGGGAAGACGCCACGGGAGGGGGAGCTCCGCCGCTGGGCGGTGCGGCGGCGGATGGGGCTGGGCCCGCCTCGGTTGCCGAAGAGGCAGGGGCGGCAGCCGCTGGAGATGGCTGATCGGCGGGATCGGCGGAAGGGGGGGCCATGGAGAGAACGTTGGGACAGCTGCGTGCCGTGGGGGGGTGCCAGCACGTGTGAGGGCTGGCACCCGGGGCACAATTCGTTGTCGCTCTCGGGGAGAATGACAACATCCTGAGCCAGCCGCGCCTGTTGCAGCCGCTACACAACGCCGCGGAATCGCCCACCCACGACCGTCGAGGCCAGCGCCTCCGGGCCCTTGGTGAGGGCCGTGCCCGCTTCCGAGACCTGATCGGCAAGGTGGGCAGCGGCGAGCACACCAGCAGCGGCCTGAGCCGCGCCGAGGCCTACGAGGCCGTGACCTTGATGCTGCGTGGCGAAGCGGATGGGGCCCAGATGGGGGCCTTCCTGATCGCCCACCGCATCCGTCGCCCCACGCCGGAGGAGCTGGCCGGCATGCTGGAGGCCTACCGCGACCTGGGCCCCAGCCTGGAGACCCCCGGCCGGCGGGCCCTCTGTTTCGGGGTGCCCTACGACGGCCGCGACCGCACCGCGCCCTTACTGCCCTTGCTGGCCCTCACCTTGGCGGCGGAAGGTCTGCCGGTGGTGCTGCACGGCGGTGAGCCGATGCCGGTGAAGTTCGGCGTCACCTTGGCGGAGCTGTTCGCCCACCTGGGGCTGGAGTGGCGAGGCCTGAGCCTGGCCGCCGTGCAGGAGCGTCTGGATCGCCATGGCCTGGCCCTCACCCACCAGCCGGATCACTTCCCGGCGGCCGAGCGGCTGGTGCCGATCCGCGACGCGATCGGCAAGCGGCCGCCCGTGGCCAGCCTGGAGCTGCTCTGGACACCCCATCGGGGGGAGCGTCTGCTGGTGAGCGGGTTCGTGCATCCGCCCACCGAGAGCCGGGCCTGGGAGGCCCTGGCCGCTGTAGCCGAGACCGACATCCTCACGGTGAAGGGATTGGAAGGGTCTACCGATTTGCCCACCAGCCGGGCCGGCATCACGGCGCGGGTGCGCCAGGGGGTGGTGGAGCGGATCCTGCTGCATCCCCGCGATCACGGCATCACGGCCCCCCAGCCCGCTTGGAGCGATCTCGATGGCTGGCGGGCCGATGGGTTGGCGGCACTTCAAGATGAGGGACCGCTGGCGGAGCCGCTGCGCTGGAACCTGGCCGCCTATCTCTGGCTGGCCGAGCGGGTCCCTGACTTGCCCGAAGCCCTGGAGCGAGCCACGGCGCTGCTGCGGGCCCGGGCAGGATGGAGGTTGCTGCAGGCGCTGGCGCCGTGAGCACCCCGGATCCCGGCCCAACCGCTTCTGAAGGCTGGATTTTCGGCTTCGAGGCCGATTTCGCAGCGGATCTGCGTTGCATCCCGATGGCGGTGCGCCGCAAGCTCGACCTGGTGGGCGTGAAGCTGGGGTTGCCCCACTGGCATCGCCTCAGCGCCGAGGAGCGCCAGCGGCTTTTGGTCTGGCCGGACGATGGCGAGGGGCTGGGGCGGCTGGGGGATTGGCTGCGTCAACGCACCTCCGCCATGCCGGAAGGGGAGGCCAAGGCGTTGCCGCCGGCGCGCCAGGAGCCCTGGCAGCAGGGAGATATCTGCCCGGAGCTGCTGCGGGAGGGCTGCCGCGACCTGGGCTTGCGGCTCGACGCCGCCGGCTGGACTCGCCTCAACGAACTGCAGCGATTTGCCCTCGTGAAGCTGAGCCGTGCCGGCCATGAGCATCGCAACCTGCCCCAGGCGTTGGCGGAATTTGGCCTGATCGCCTGAGCCATGGCCGCTGCGATAGTCCAGCCTGGGGTTGGCGGCTGTTGGAGCTCGCGGCCCTGGACCTTGCTTTTGCCTGGAACTCAGCGCGGGAGCCGGCTCCCGAGGCCAAAAAGCCG
>JBIIIX010000251.1:0-4514 GCA_044234415.1 Cyanobium sp. | reverse complement strand
GATCTGGGCAATGATCGTTTCACCCGGATCCACCAGGCTGTCGGCCAGCGCCGGCAAGGACAGCTCGGCGGTGGCACTGCCTGCGGAGAAGTTGATCGTGCCGGTGGTGGCACCGCTGTAGTCGCTGCCGGCCTGGGCGGTGCCCAGCAGGCGGTAGCTCACCGCGAGCGGGTCCGTGGTGGATCCGGTGCGCGAGAAGCGGAAAACCGCTGGGCTGCCATTGGCCTCGTCGCCGTTGGCGATGGCGGTGACGGAAACCTGGGGGATAGAAACCATTTCAGCTAGCAATAGCTAGAATCAGTTCCCTTAGCTTATCAGAATCCAAGCAAACTGGGAAACTGATTCCCGGGCCCATGATGCAGCTGTGCCGCTGGCCATGGTAATGGGCTTGATCCCCGCACCCCACCGCTGTAGCCCTGTTCCGGACGCAACTCACCAGTCTGGTTGCACCGTCCCGCCCCTGGCTCACTGAGGAGAAAGTCAGATTGCTTTGTGAGACAGAAGGTCTTGTCCCGTTGGGGCGGGCATGGGGAGCCGGCGAAAGGTTGCAGTTTCCTGACCAGAACGACCTTCATGGCATTCCGCAGACTGCTCCTACCTGATGGCATCAACCTGCCGCTTCAACACGGCTCGATCTGCGCCCAGCGCCAGAAGATGCGGGTTGTTTGGATGCTGGAGGCGATGGTGCCGAGCCAGATCACTGGCTTCCATCGCTGGCGGGATGGCTTTCCGCTGGGCCAACGCCAGCACGGGCCACGCCGAGACCCCGTCACCGCCTGCACGGAACCCTTGCTTTGCAAGACCAGGGTGTGGGCTTGGTCGTGGGATTGGGTGCCCGATCGCGGCGAACCCGGCCGCACCAGCGCGGCAGACGTTCCCATCGCCACACTCCATGACCATGGTTTGCAAACCAGGTCAATCGTCAGATTCCGGAGCACGTGGTGGTGCAGCTCCAACTGGAGCAGGACTCGCTGCGGGAGGTCACTGTGGCGGATGGCCGGGTGATGCAGGTGCCCTACGTGGGGCCGGTGCGGGTGCTCTGAACACAAGGCACGGCAGCGGTGGCCAGCCCGGTGGCCAATGTCGCAGGGCTTTCCCCGCCCAGGGGCGAAAGCAAGCGTGTCAGACGCTGACGCGCTTGCCTGTGTCTGACAGGCTGCGGACGAGCTTTCATGCTTGTTCCATCAAGCCCAGGAAGGGCATGGCCAAAACCAAGCACGACGACGCCCGGATACGCCAGCGCGTCATCCGTGAATCCACCGTTGAGCTCGCCTGAGTTGGCCTGGCCCGGTTTGACGTGGTGATCGCCAATCCCCCGTTTTCCCTGGAGGGCTGGGGGCGCGAGCTCTGGGAGAACGACCCCTGGGGAAGGGCCTTCGCAGGACTGCCCACCGACAGCATCGGCGACATGGCCTGGGTGCAGCCCATGGTGGCCTCAATGGCCGAGGGCGCTGGCCGCATGGCTGTGGTGCTGCCGCAGGGTGCCCTGTTCCGCAGCGGTGTGGAGGGGCAGATCCGCCAGCACCTGCTCAAGTCCGACCTGGTGGAAGCGGTGATCGGTCTTGCCCCCAACCTCTTCTATGGGACTGGCCTGGCCGCGTGCGTGCTGGTGCTCAAGCGTCAGAAGGCCCAGGAACGCCAGGGCAAGGTGCTGATTGTCGATGCCTCCAGCCAGTTACGCCGCAGCCAGGCCCAGAACGTCCTGGAGCCGGAACACGCCACTCAGATTGACGGCTGGGTTCAGGCGTTCGCCGACGTGGAGGACCGGGCTCGTGTGGTGTGCCTGGAGGAGGTTGAGCAGGAGGGCTGGTCCCTCAACATCTCTCGCTATGATCTCCCTCCATCGGGCCTGACATCCCGCCGCTACCCGAGGCGGCGGCGGCGTTCGAGGAAGCACTGGCCAAATGCCGTGAGGCTGAAGACGAACTGCGGCGCGACATGGAAGAAGGGGGCTGGTTGAGATGAGACGTGCGGCTGAGTTGTTCGAGGAGCTTTGTGCTCTCGACGAATCGAGCATGATTGAGGCCAAACAAGGACGTGCCATCGATCGGGCGGTGCTGGAGACGATCTGCGCCTTCAGCAACGAGCCCCGCATGGGCGGTGGCTATCTGCTGCTGGGTGTGGCTGAAGCCAACCAACCGGACCTCAATGGCCGCTTTGTCGTGGTGGGTGTGGAAAATCCAGAGAAATTACAGGCCGATCTGGTGAGCCAATGCGCATGTGCCTTCAATCATCCGATTCGTCCTGAGGTGCGTGCCGAGAAGCTGCTCGGCAACAACGTTGTGGTGGTGCGCGTGCATGAGGCCGCTGCCGCTCAGAAGCCTGTTTATCTCAAGGCGTTGGGCCTGCCTCGTGGTGCCTTTCGCCGCCTTGGTCCAACCGACCATCACGGCACCGAGGACGATCTGGTGGCCTTGGTGCAGCAGCGAGGCAGCGACAGCTTCGATGCCAGCCTGGTTCGCGACGCCGAGCTCAGCGATCTTGATCCCGAGGCCATCGGTGCCTATCGCAAGTTGCGAGCGCGTGGTTCAGCCGACGCCGAGGAACTCGGGTGGAGCGATGAGGATCTGCTTCGCGCTGTCCATGCCATTGCTCTGGACGGCAGCGATCTGAGACCGACGGTCGCCGGCTTGTTGCTGTTCGGCCGTGCCGCAGCCCTGCGGCGTTGCTTTCCAATGATGCGCGTGGATTATCTGCGCCTGCCGGGACGCCGATGGATCGAGGATCCCGAGCGGGCGTTCGACGCCGTGGAGATCCGGGCACCGTTGTTGCTCGCCATCCCTCGTGCTGTGGCAGCGGTGATGGACGACCTGCCCACCAGCTTCTCACTTCCCGAAGGTGAACTGATTCGCCGGGACGAAACCTTGCTGCCGGTGCGGGTCGTGCGCGAAGCGATCGTGAATGCATTGATGCATCGCAGTTATCGCACCCATTCACCAGTCCAGATCCTGCGTTATCAGAATCGAATCGAGATCCGCAATCCAGGACACTCGCTCAAATCCACCGATCTGCTCGGCGAACCGGGCTCGGAGTGTCGCAACCCCCGCATTGCGGCCGTGCTGCATGACGTGCGGCTGGCTGAGAGCAAAGGCAGCGGCATCCGCGTGATGCGCGACCTGATGCGTCAACACCAACTGGCTCCCCCAGCTTTCGAGAGCACCAGCCATGGTGATCATTTTGTGGCCACGTTCCTGTTTCACCACTTTCTCGACGCTGGCGACCTGGCCTGGCTGCGTGGCCTTACCGGCGAACCACTCACGGAAGACGAGGCACGAGCGCTGGTGTTCGTGCGAGAGGTGGGTGCCATCGACAAGGGCGTGTTCCGCTCGTTCGGCAGCAGCGACACGCTGACGGCCTCCACTCGCCTGCGGCGGCTGCGCGACCTCGGCCTGTTGGAGATGAGGGGCTCAGGCAACCGCACTTACTACGTGGGCAGCATGGCGCTTCTGGACACTCCCACGCTCCAGGGCAAACCACACGAGTTCGGAGCGGATCCTCACCAGCTCCCCGCCGATCCTCACCAGGCAGGCTCCAATCCTCACCAGCTCCCGGCCGAGCTGGCTGCGAAGGTTGGGGCCGCCGGGCAGAGACCCCGGCGGCCAGTCCTACAGGCCCTCGTGCGCGCGCTCTGCGCCTGGCAGCCCCTGTCAGCGCGGGAGCTTGCCGCCCATCTGGGCAACCGGGACCCGAAGGTGCTCCTGCGCGAACACCTGAGCGCCATGGTCGAAGCTAGAGAGCTGGCATACACCATTCCGCAGATGCCCAACCATCCAGCCCAGCGCTATACCCTTCCCCCATCGGAGAACGCATGACCACCCTCTCTCAATCCGCCCACGAGAGCGACCTCTGGGGCACCGCCACCATCCTGCGCGGCCTGGTGGACGCGGGCGACGACAAGCAGTTCGTGTTCCCGCTGCTTTTCTACAAGCGCCTTTCTGATGTGGGGGATGAGGACTATGCCGATGCCATGCATGAGTCGGAGGGCGATACGGCCTAGGCGCAGGCGACCGCCAATGACACGCCAACCTCGGCAAGCTCGATGGCATCTTCGGCGATGCTCCCTGCTCCAACAAGGAGCGCCTGCCCGAAGCCACGCTGAATAACTTGCTGGAGCACTTCTGCAGCGAAACCCTGTCGATGTTTCATGTGCCGGAGGATGAGCTCGGCAAAGGCTGTGGGGTTCTGATCAAGAAGTTCGCTGACGACAGCGGCCACACCGCCCAGGAGTTCTACACGAAACGCAGCCTGGTGCACCTGATGGTGCAGATGCTGGATCCACAACCAGGCGAGAGCATCGACGCCCCCACCTGCGGCACCGGCGGCATGTTGATCTCAGCCCTAGCCGAGGGGAACCGCAAAGGCGGCGAGCACCGCACCTTGAAACTCTATGGGCGATGAGCTTCCTGCGCCCCGAGCACCAGAACTGACGTGACCCCTGCGTGTTGCCCCGCGTCGTGCCGATGGCGGAGGCGATGGTGGCGTTGGTGCTCGCCGATCACCTGCTGCGCCAGCGG
>JBIIIX010000250.1:0-4528 GCA_044234415.1 Cyanobium sp. | reverse complement strand
CAGCGGCTGAAGATGTTGCCAACGGCTGAAAATGCTGCCACTGGCTGAACATTGGGATCGGCCCGGATCAGGCGGGCTGAAAACGGTTGAGCTGCGGGTATGGCTTGAAGCCCTGGCTCGATGTAAGCGATTCAGATTGAGATTTCGATAGCGCACTAAGCAAGGCCTGGCAAACCGCTACGGCGCGAATCGCCGTCACGGCATTGGCGCGAATCGCCGTGTAGGCTGTGGTACGAGTCTCCGTTGGTTGCTCGGCTGCTGACCCGGGTATCCATGGCATCCCTTATGCCTCACTCCTGTTGAGTGCTCCCCTCCCCAGGGCAAGACGCAAGCCTGCTCGAATCCAGCCCGTTCTTGCCATCGCCGCTGCGAGGATTCTGCTGAGCTGAGCTGAGGCCTCGATGGGGGCATTAGTGGCGATGCGACAGCCATGAGGATCAGGATCAACAGAATCTTTTCGAGGTGGCTACGTTACAGCCTGCCTGATGAGCGATTCCGTTATTGAGACTGGCGCCGATCCCCCCCCGCTTGCTGGACGAGAGACTTGCCTCTTCGGGCTTCGATCAGGCTTTGCGGGCAGCCATGGTGAAGCGCTACAAAGAATCAAGCAAACGTTAATAGGATTGTAACCCTGGTGATCGCAGTGGCACAGCGGTGAAATGGAAATTTCAGGGTTGTCAGGGTTGCTTGGCGCCGGCCTTTTCACAAAGCGCTGCCTTTTGGATGGTGGAGCTGCCGGTGGATCGGCACATCAGCGTGGACTGGCCATTGGCTTTTTGCACTTTTTGCCAGAAATAGCCTTTCGAAGGCTTGCCTTCGGCTACCACCTTGGCCGAGGCCGGAATTGGGCTTAGCGATAGCAAAGCGGTAAGAGTAAGCAACAGCGGCAGAGGAGCCATGGCATCGAGGTAGAGCACTCAGTTTGGCCAGAGATGCGCGCCTGTCAATCATGGTGATCAAGATTCAGGATCAGCTGGTGCGGCTGGACACGCAGCCGGGCCGCAGCAAGGTCTCGCCAGGCGGCATCGATCAGCCCCCGATCGTCCCTTCACCTGCCAGTGCCGAATTCAGAACGAGGCCTGCGTCGGCATCAACGGCCGCTGTGACAGCCAAAGCCGGCCAGGTGATGTTGTTTTCCTTCGAGCCGCCGCTCCGGAATTTCAACACCGCTGCCTGCACGGTGCCGCTACCGGGCCATGAATTCGTGAACAGCGGCGCTTGTCGGTTCCTGCGTGCCGATCTCTGAACGGGGCCGGCCATAGATCGGCTCACCCCGGCTTCCAGCCCAGCAACGCCTGCTGCCATACCCATGCCGCCACATCCTCGGCACCGCCATCGCCTCCGAGGGCCTCGCGATAGCCCGACATCTGGCCCCGTCCTTGGGTTGCCACCTGGGCGATGGCGGCGGCGGAATCGAGCCCATTGCGCTGCAGCGCCTGCAGCTTGAGGGTGCGACCCCGGCGGATGATGTTGCCGCCGCCCACATGGCAGCCAACGCAGTGGGCCTCGAACAACTGGGCGCCATGGGCCAGGCTTGCCGCCGTGGCGGGCAACTCAGCACTCTCCAACACACCCGGCACTGGGGCGGCCGGTTCGCCAGTGGCCTGGGCTACCGACTCCGCGGCCATGGATTGCGGCACCAAGGGGCCAAGGCCCAACAGGGCCACCAGCAAGCTGAGAGCCCAGGCCAGGGGGCCAGCCCAGCGGCGAGACCAGGCGGAAGGGAAACGCATCGGCAAGGCACCAGCTTGACGGCCACAGGCGATCCTGGCAGCTCCTCGACCCCGGGGCGCGCCAGCGGGAATCGCACCCAGCAGACGTCAGTTGCTCACCATCAACGGAGTCATCCTGGCTTGCAGGCCTGGTGGGCCAGGTTGGGCCGGATGGGCCTGGTGGGGCTGGAGCAGTGAGGAATGGCGAGTGTGGGATCGCCAGCGTGGGATGTGAAGTCGTTGAACGAGCAGGCCGGGGCGGTGGATCAGAGTTGGGGCCAGAACGTCTGAGGGCTAGCCATGGCCGAAGCCGATCTGCAGCAGTTCTTGGCCAAGATCGCCCAGCTGAATCGCTTCGTGGCGCTCAGCGAGCAGCGGCCGGAGCTGCGGCAGGCGCTCAGCGACTGCCGCCACCATCAGGAGGTGGTACGTCTGGCGCGGCAGTGGGGATTTGAGATCGGTCGTCGCTGGGGGGAGCAGCCCGGCGTCGCGGGGGATGCCGAGAACCTGCTGAGCGGCGAATGTCCAGCTGCCGGGCAGGAGCGGGTGAGCCTGCTGCTGGAGCTACCGGGGTTACGGCTTGAGCGCATCCATTCCTGTGAAGCGAGCAGCCCGGCGGGGTTTTGGTACGACCAACAGGATTGGGAGTGGGTCTGCCTGCTGCAGGGAAGCGCCCGGCTGCGGTTTGAAACAGAACAGGCCGCCAGGGATCTCAACCGTGGGGATACGGTGTTGATTGCTCCGCATCAGCGGCATCGGCTCGAGGCCAGCGACCCAGCTCCTGGGACGATCTGGCTGGCCTTATTTTGGCCAGAGACTGGCTTTTGGCCTTCTGCTGACGGATCAGCGAATGCTGCACCAGCCACCAGGCCGCCGTCAGGAACAGGGCCGTGAAGCCGAGGCTGATCAGAAGTTGGGGTTTGTCCTCCGATCCGGGGGGCAGCACGATCACCTTCCTGGCCACTGCGGTGATCGCCGTGGCGAGCACCAGCTCGATCTGCACCACACCGCGGCGCAGATAGCTGGTGATGTTTTGCAGCACCTCCAAGGCGATGAGGATGTCGAGCAAATGCCCGAGGGTGAGGGTCAAGCGGGTGCCGACCCAACGGGTGCTGGGGTTGAGGACGGCGGTGAGGGTTTCGACGCCGATCTGAGCGGCGGCCACCACGGTGACGATGCCCAGCACCAAGGCGAGGAGCTTGGCCAGCAGGCGTTCGCTGCGATCGATGCCTTTGAGGAAGGCGACATCGTCGAGGAGAAGCCGCGTGGGCTCCAGGCGGGGCGGCATCAGTTGTTGAACGGCGAGAAGGAGGGCCTGGCAGGGGTGGTGCCGGCGGGATTGACCAGCTTGGTGTCGCAGCTGATCACGCCATCGCGGCTGCGGTAGCAGTTGATTGGCACCACACGGGTCTTGGCGCCCACGTTGCTGCCGGGGCCCAGGATGAACTTCTCGACCTGGGCGATTCGCAGGGGCGCAGCCCCCTGAACAACGTTGCCGGCGGCCATCAGCAACGACATGGCGAGGGGGGGAAGGGCTGGGCTGGCAAGGGGCATGGCGGTTGCCGGGTCCGTATTCGCCCCACTCTGCCGGCTGATCATCAGTCGTGCCGGTCTTCGCGGATCTCCTGCAGCAACAGATCCAGCTGGCCGAAGGAATCCGGCGGCTCGTCCAGGTCGTGGCGGCTGGGGCTGCCTCCCTGGTCTTCCTCCTGCCAGATCGCCTCAATGGAACAGAGGCGATCCACCATCCCCAGCAACCCATGGGCCTGATGGATGTCCTGCAAGGCCTCCAGCAACACCGGCATGCGGATCGAGGCGGCCCGCAGGGCCCGCCTCAGATCGGCCTGGGTGCGCCCGGTGTGCCGCAGCCAATCCTTGAGGAAGGCCTGCAGGTCCTCCAGCTGATCGGGCTTGAGGGGGGAGCTGGAGGAGGAGATCGCCGGGGAGGTCACCGGGGCGTGGGGGGAAACCAGAGGTCCAGTCTGCGCTGCGCCCGCTGGCGGATCCCCGGGGTGATGTGGCGAGAGCAGAGGCCCAGCAGGGCGGTGAGCGCCACGAGATCATCGGTGAAGCCAGCGGCGGGAATGAAATCTGGGATCAGATCGAGGGGCAGCACGAGGTAGGTGAGGGCCGCCAACACGGTGAAACGGGCCTGGGGAGGGGTGTTGCCATCGAGCAGCATTTCAAAGCACTCAAGGGCAGGGCGGGCCAGGGTGCGACCAGCGCGCCGCAGCAGGCGCAAGAGCACGTGTTCATCAACGACGGTGCTCTGCAACACCTCAGCATCCACAGCGGGAGGCTCCTGGGTGGCGTTCATGGTCGAAGATGGGGGGTAAGGGCAGGCTTGTGGGCCTGGTTTATTCTGTCGGCACCCAGCCGTGAAGCGGAAAGGACGGTTGTCCGGAGGCTTCTGCCGCAGCCGGGTAGGGGTTCCCGCCCAACCATGGCAGCGACTGGGATCAAGCCTCCACCAAACCGCTTTCGATGCCAGCCTTGCGCAGCTTGCGCAGGGCACGCTGGACCACCTGGCGGCAATACTCGCGGCTGCAGGAGAGGTGGCGGGCCACCTCAGCGAGGGTGCGCCATTCGTTGCTGCCGTCGAGGCCAAAGCGCAACATCACCACGGTGCGTTCCTTGGGGGTGAGGCTGGCCTTCTCCAAGAGCGTCCAAACGGAGTCGCTGCGTTCGGCCTGCTCAGCCCGCTCCATCGGCGCTGGCTCCTGACTGGGCAGCACATCCACCAGCTCAGATGGATCGGATTTGGAGCGCACCGCCCCCTGGAGGCTGACTGTGACGCTGCGCAGCTCACATCCCAG
>JBIIIX010000249.1:0-4565 GCA_044234415.1 Cyanobium sp. | reverse complement strand
GCTCAGCGGCAGCGGCTGGACGGCGCCGGGGCTGGAGGAGCAGCTGCTGCGCAGCAGCCGTCAAGACGGAGCGGAGCGGCTGGCGCTGCTGGGCACGATCCAGCGCCGCGCCGCCGCCGGCGTGCCGTACCTGCCGCTGTGGCGCATGGCGCCGGTGGCCTGGGCCCGCCCACAGGTGCGGGAGCTGGCGTTTGATGGCTCGGGCCGGCTGGTGCTCAGCGCCTTGCGGTACCAGGCCGCGTTGGAGGCGGGCCGATGAGCCGCCGCGCCGAGCTGCTGCGCTACATCGGCGCCCGCCTGGCGTTGGCGCCGGTGATGCTGTGGCTGATCGCCTCGCTGGTGTTCCTGCTGCTGCGGGTGGCGCCGGGGGATCCGGTGGATGCGCTGCTGGGGCCCAAGGCGCCGGCCGCCGCCCGCGCCGCCCTGCGGGCCGAGTTGGGGCTCGATAAGCCCCTGGCGGTTCAGTACGGGCACTTCCTGGGGGATCTGCTGCACGGCAACCTCGGCCAGTCGCAAGCCGGCCATCAACCGGTGGCGGCGATCATCCGCGACAGCCTGCCCGCCAGCCTGGAGCTGGGCCTGGTGGCGCTGCTGATCGCCGCCGTGCTCGGGTTGGCGGTGGGATTCAGCGGCATCGCCCGGCCGGAGGGGAAGGTGGATTTGGCGGGCCGCCTGTTCGGCATCGGCACCTATGCCCTTCCGCCGTTCTGGGCGGCGATGGTGGTGCAGTTGGTGTTCGCCGTGTGGCTGGGCTGGCTGCCGGTGGGCGGGCGTTTCCCTCCCACCCTGTCACCGCCGGTGGGCAGTGGCTTCTACATCCTCGACAGCCTGCGGGCCGGCGATCTCAGCCAGCTCAACGGCGCCCTGCGCCACCTGGCCCTGCCGGCGGCGACGCTGGGCCTGTTGCTCAGCGGCATCTTCACCAATGCGCTGCGCCTCAACCTGCGCCGCGCCCTCGACTCCGACTACGTGGAGGCGGCCCGCAGCCGCGGCCTGAGCGAGCGGCGAGTGGTGCTGCGCCATGCCTTGCCCAATGCCCTGTTGCCCGTGCTGACGATCATTGGCATCACGGTGGCCTCGCTGATTGGCGGGGCGCTGCTGATCGAGGTCACCTACTCCTGGCCCGGCATCGCCTTCCGCTTGCAACAGGCGATCAGCCAGCGCGATTACCCCGTGGTGCAAGGCATCGTGGTGGTTGTGGCGGGGCTGGTGGTGCTGGTGAGCGTGGTGGTCGATCTGCTGGTGGCCTTGCTGGATCCCCGCATTCGCTTCTGAACGGGGAGCCAGCGCGGCGCGTCAGGGATGCAGTTCGCGGCGCCAGCGCTGGGCCGCATGGGGATCGAGCACGAAGGCCGTGACGCCCGCGCGGCTGCGGCGCTGCGGTGGCGGCGGCGAGGGCTGGTGAGGCGAGGGCAGGCCGCTGAGGAACTCGCTGGTGAGTTGCAGCAACAGCTCCTGCACCACCAGCGGCGCCACGCCCACCAGCTCGTCGCCAAGACGAAACAGGGCGCTGTTGCCATCCGCCACATGGATCGGCGAGAAATGGCTGCCCCCTTGCACCAGCACCAGCCGGCTGCGGGGGTTGACGTCGGGCGGGAACAGCCCCAGCTGCTCCTCCAGCGGCGGGGTGACCAGATCGAGGCTGCCGCCTCCCAGCAGCAGGGGCACCGACAGGCCTGAAAGGCCGCGGCGGGGCCAGATCAGGCTGCCGAAGGGGTTGAAGCCCACCACGGCCCGCAATTCGCCGGGGCCGATGAGCCCCCGGTTGCGGACGGAGGGCGGCAGCTGGCACTGCAGCAGGCGGGAGGGGTTGGTGAACGGCAACCGCGTCAACGTCGCGCGGCAGCGCGGCTCCAGCCCCGGTTCGGGCAGCAGGCCCCCCGCCAGCAAGGCGGTGACCGCCCCGAGGGAGTGCCCCATCAACACCAGTCCGTCGCCGCTGACCGGCAGGCGACCAAGGCGCTGGGCCTGGAGAACGGCGTCGATGTCGGCCAGGCGCAGGGCCAGGCTTTCGCCGCCGGGGGGCGGCCGCTGGCCTTGCAACGCCTCCCGCAGGGCCGCGGCGTCGCTGCCGGGATGCTGCAGCGCCAGCACCGACCACCCCCGCCGCGCCAACCCCTCAGCCAACCAGCTGAGCTGATCGATGTCGCCCCCCAGTCCCGGCAGCAGCAGCACCCAGGGCAGCGACGGCGAAGCGGCATTGGCTGGGCCGGTGGCTGGGGCTGGGCCAGTGGCTGGGGCTGGGGCAGGGCCGGTGGCTGAGCCCGTGGCTGGGCCAGTGCCGTTCAACGCGCGCCAAACGACCAGGGGCAGGGGCTGGATGCGGTGGGGCACCTTGAAGCTCAGCTTCTGGCCTTCGATCGCCACCGTCCGCCAGGACACCGGCCGACGGGCCGCCAACGACACCCGCGAAGGCACGCCCGCCTCTAGCGGGTAGCTGGGCTGGGAGCGAAGCCAAGCGCCGTCGGCTGGCTGCACCGGCAGGCCGAGGTTTTGCAGGCCCTGCAACGCCTGACTCTGGAGGGCCAGCTGCTGGCGCCACTGGCCGGCGGTCACCAGCACGGTGTCGAGCTGGAGGCTGAGCCGTTCCTCGGGCAGCTCCCGCAGCAGATCGATGGCGGTGACATCGCGCCGTTCGCTCAACAGCCGCTGCAAGGTGGATTGCAGCTGGTCGGTGGTGGGGCTGCCATCGGCGCGGGTGAGCAGCTGGCCCACCTCCTCCAGCACCTGGCGGCCGGCCCAGCTGTCGAGCAGTTGGCGGCCAAAGCTGCGCTCGCGCAGCAGGGGTGTATTCAGCAGTTGGCGCAGATCCCGCTGGGTGACGGGGCTGAGCAGGTTGAGCCACACCAGCAGATCGGCCTCGGCCAGGGCGTTCACCGCGGAGCGGTCCTGAGGCTGGCGGGCCCAAACCTGCAGTTGGCGCAGGTTGAGCGGCAACGCCAAACCCTCCAACCGCACCTCCAGCAGCTCGGCGGCCCGCAGCGGCGCCAGCGGAGCGGCCCAGGCCACCAGCAGACTGGCGAGCATCGCCCCGAATCGACAGCAGCGACGTGGAGACGGCAACGGCGAGGCGATCGTGGGGTGAGTGGTGGTTCCAGTTTCCCGCGCCATTGCGCCAGTTGACGTTGCTGCGGGCCGTGGCGGCGATCGGGGCTGGCGGCGTGCTGTATCTCACGCCCATGGTGTTTCACCAGGCGCGGCTCGGCCCCGAGCAGCTGGGCCTGGCCCTGGCGCTGGCGGCCCTGCTCGGCACAGCCAGCCGGATGCTCTGCGGCCTGCTGCTGGATCGGGGTTGCGGGGCCACCCTGCCGGTGCGGCTGGCGGCGCTGGCGGCGCTCCTGGGCGATGGTCTGCTGCTCACGGCCCACGGCTTGCCGGGGTTCCAGCTGGGGCTGCTGCTACAAGGCGTGGCGATGGGCCTGTGGTGGCCGGCGATCGAGCTGGCGGTCTCGCTGTGCTGCGCGCCGCTGCCGTCGGCCAGGGCCTATGCCTTGGCCCGCAGCGCCGATGCCGCCGGCGTCGTGGCCGGAGCCTTGCTGGGGGCGTTGCTGGCGAGCTTGGCCTGGCTGCGCGGCATCTATCTGCTCGACATGGCGATGCAGGGGCTGCTGCTGGCGCTCCTGGCGCGATACGGGCTGCCGGCGACGGCGCGGCGCGAGCTGGACCAATCGCTGAACCGCTGGGGCTCCTGGTTGCCGCGGCTGCTGCCGTTGCTGCTGATTGCCGTGTTGGCGACGGCGGTGACCACGCTGATGCAGAGCGCCCTGCCCCTCGATCTGGTGCGCGGAGGGCTGCGGCGCCAGCCCCTGCCCGAGGGGTTGGGGGCGCTGCTGATCGGCTTGCAGCTGGGATTCCTGCTGCTGTTGCAATGGCCGTTGGGGCGGCGGTTGGCACAAAGGCCGGTGGCCCACGGGCTGGCGCTGAGCCTTGTGTGCAGCGCCGCCGGCTGCCTGCTGCTGGCCGCGTCGGCGATCAGCCCCCAGGGGCTGGCGCTGCTGGTGGCGGCCCAGCTGCCGCTGGCCATGGGGCAGGCGGCCTTCCTGCCGATCGCCAGCGAGGCGGTGGTGGAGCTCACGCCGGAGGACCAGCGCGGTGTGGCGATGGCCCTGTTCTCCCAGTGCTTCGCCGTGAGCGCGGTGGTGGCGCCACCGCTGGCCGGGGAGCTGATGCGTCGCCAGGGGCATGCGCTGCTGGTGTGGCTGCTGATGGCCGGGGCCTGCCTGGCGGGCCTGGCCCTGGTGGCCCTGTTGGCGCGGCAGCAACGGCGCCTGCTGTTGCGGGTGCTGGGCGGCCAGGAGGCCGCCGAGGGCCACGGGGTGCTCTACCGGCTGCCGCCACCGCAAGGCAACAGGGCCGCGGCGGGGATGGCTGACGAGGCCACGAGAGCGGATGCAGCTGCAGCGACGGGGGTGGCGGCGGGGGTGGCGGCGACCGAATCAGCTGGCGCGGTGGCGGCGATGACTGCGGGGGTGGCGGAGACGGTGGAGGCAGTGGAGGCGACGACGGTGGCGACGCCCGCATCAAGTGAGGGGGGTGCCATCGAGCGCCGCAGCGACTAACGAGGC
>JBIIIX010000248.1:0-4589 GCA_044234415.1 Cyanobium sp. | reverse complement strand
AGTAAACTCAAGCAACCGCCCCAAACAATCACCCTAAAGGAGCACCTCATGTCCAGCAAGCCCCCTGAGCAGCCATCAGGTTCGTTCGAAGATTATCTCAAGCAAGAATTAGACAGCCTATCGGTGTCCGCATCTTCAAATGGGTTAGGCAAAAAGCTTGAGCTTTTTGCTGCAGGAGCATCGATCGGCTGGCTTGGAGAGAACAGTAGCGAATGGGGAATAATCACCGGCAAGGATGCTGCAGTCATCATTGAACCTTATGTGTACAACGGCGTATTGTATTACAAGAAAGCCGGCACAAAGCGTTACCTCTCGGTCAGCGATGGATATCATTATATTGGCTTCTACAATTGGATTGGCGCCCGAGGTTGGACCCTGAATGGCAATGTCCTGACCTCGCTCTACTCAAATGCTCAGCTATCGTATTACTCCAGCGATAACAATTACGTCTATGCAAATGCCAGCTATACGCCCTTAACTGTTGTATTCCACGATGCCTAGCTTATGGTGATCGGAAGTTGTTGACGCCGCTCAGCAGTTCAAGGCATTCACATCTTGATCTTGCTGAGTGGTATTTCTTGTTTATCTATAGCCTCAAGGACCTGCGTTGATGGAGTTGCTCCATTTCCTAAAGCTGAGATCCCAAGCATGGCAGGTAGCAATGACAAAATAGGCCAAATAGTTGTCTTAATGTTGGCAAGCTATTTCCTCGACAACGTGTTGGCATGGCTCTACGCAGGCGAACGGCCCCAACGATTCGTCGGCGCTGACACGACCCCGAGCGACCAAGGACTACAGACCGTCGACTCCTCAACCTGGTATGACGGCCGCATGATCCCTGCATGGAGGCGTACACGCCAACGCAACTACCAATGCTCAACGGTTTGGCAAATGCTTACGCCGTGAGCGATGCGTTGCACGCCTCCGTGCCCAGCCAAGTAGACCCCAACCGCGCATTCTCATTATGTGGCACTCCGTTAGCTCGGGCCAATCACACATTGAATGCTTGTGAGACGTTGAAGTTCGATCACGCGTCGATACTCGCCACCTTGTTGAAGGGGTGTGGGAGTAAAATAGCTGAGCCTGATCTCAGGTGGAAGCAAGTCTGAGAATCGTCATCGGAGCGAGACCCTTGCGCATTCGCGACAACATGGTCAAGATCAATGCTTGCATCGCTCGGGAGAATAAGCCGATGTAACAGTTTTGGCCAAGTCTGTCCAGGCTGGTGTCGTGCTGAACCGCTTCCAGAATCACGTGTTCGGCGGGATCAGGGGACGGGATACCCCGGCACCTGGCTACCGAGGCAGCCAACCTGATCGCACAATCGTTCCTCTGTCGTTGATCACAACTGCCTCCCATCCTCGGAGGCGACAGCATGGCAAAGCCATCACTCCCGCCAGGGCTTGGCCCCCAGTTCTGCCCTTGGCCGCCCAGGATGGGGGCCCCAGCCCTGGCTGGCTTTGTCCTTGGCTTTGTTCTTGCCATGTCCAGCCCTCCTGCCGGCCAGGCCGGTGGAACCCTCAGCCATCTCGATGCTCGCGGTGCGGCTCGGATGGTGGATGTGTCTGAGCGGCCGTCCAGCGTGCGCCAGGCCGTTGCCGAGGGGTATCTAACGCTGGCCCCGGCCACGTTGGCCTTGGTGCTGGACGGCCAGGTGGCGAAAGGGGATGTGTTGGCGGTGGCGCGGGTGGCGGCGATTCAGGCGGCCAAGCGCACCTCGGAGCTGATCCCCCTCTGCCATCCCCTGCCGTTGAGCGGCGTGGCGGTGGAGATCGCTCCCACGGCGGCCGGTTCGGGCCTGCGATTGGAGGCCAGCGCCCGCACCACCGCCAGCACCGGCGTGGAGATGGAGGCGTTGACGGCCGTGCAGGTGGGATTGTTGACCTTGTACGACATGCTCAAAGCGGTGGATCCAGCCATGGAAATCGGGCCGGTGCGGCTGCTCTCCAAAACCGGCGGGCGACACGGCGATTGGCGGCATCCCTCCCTGCCCCAGCTCCGCGCTGAGCCCGGTGATGGCTGAGCCCTTCGGCCCGGAAGGCTTGGAGCTGGCCGAAGCCCGCCGGCAGATCCTTTCCACCCTGCAGCCCCTCTCCGGCCCTGAGACGTTGACGTTGCCGTTGAAGGTGACCTTGGGGGCGGCGTTGGGGCGGGTCGCGGCGGAGCCGCTGCGCGCCTTGGCGGCGGTGCCCGGATTCCGCGCCTCGATCATGGATGGCTACGCCATTTCCGGCGACGTCCCGCCGCAGCCGGGCGACAGCTGGCGGTTGGTGGGCCGCTCCGCTCCGGCCGCTCCATTTGAGGCTCCCCTCGCGTCGGGGGACGCTGTGCGCATCCTCACCGGTGCTCCCATACCTGAAGGTAGCGGTCGCGTGCTGCCCCAGGAGCTTGTGGAGCTGGAGGGGCAGACCCTGCGCCTCTGCCGCCCCAGCGGTCCCAATGCCTGGATTCGCGGTGCCGATGAGGAGGCGGCCCCCGGCCAGGAGCTGGTGCCCGCCGGCCAGCGCCTGGGCCCGGCCGACCTGGGCCGCCTGGCCAGCTGCGGCGTCTCCCACGTGTCCGTCACGGCCCTGCCCCGCATCGGCCTATTGGTGAGCGGTGATGAGTTGGTCCCCCCCGGCGGCCGCCGCGCCCCCGGCCAGATCTGGGAGAGCAACTCCAGCCTGTTGGCGGCGTTGCTGGAGCGGCTCGGCTACCCATTAGCGGCCTTGCGCTTGGTGTCCGATGAGCCCATGGCCCTGCGTCAGGGGTTGTTGGAGCTGGCGGCTTGCAGCGATGTGGTGGTCTCCAGCGGCGGCGTGTCGGCCGGCGACAGCGACTGGATTCGGCCGCTGTTGGCGGAGCTCGGCGCGCTGCATTTCTGGAAGCTGTTCCTCAAGCCCGGTCGGCCCTTCGCCTGGGGGGAGCTAGCCGGCAAGCCCTTCTTCGGCCTGCCCGGCAACCCGGTGGCGGCGGCGGTGACAGCCTTGCAGCTGCTCTGGCCCGCCTTGCAGCGCTTGGAAGGGGCTGAGCCCCAGCTGCTGCCGCGGTTGTTGGTGCGCTTGCAGGCTCCGTTGCGCCGTGGTGCCGGCCGGCCCGAGCTGGCCCGCGCCGCGTTGGTGGTGGCTGAAGACGGTGGCCTCTGGGCCCGGGTGAGCGGCTCCCAGGCCTCCTCCCGCATCGGCTCGTTGCAGGGGGCCGACCTGCTGCTGGAGATCCCGGCGGAGCTGGGGGCCTTGGAGGCGGGCACGCCGCTCTGGGCCCAGTTACTGCGCTTGCCGGTGTTGTGACGGGCTGGGCTGCGAGCAGGCTCCGATGGGGTGCCCAGCCTTGCCGACGCCTCGGCCAGGGCGCGGCCCCACTTGCTGCCAGCAACGCCCCCTGCCCCATCCCCGTCCATCGCTTGGCCTCGCTTGGATAGGCCTCGCTTGGATAGGCCGTGCGCGGATAGGCAGTGCGCGGATAGGCGGTGCGTGGATAGGCCGTGCGCGGATTGGCAGTGCGCGGATTGGCCGCGCAGGCGAGCTGAAGCCGGCCATCAGAATGTTTGGCAAGGGCTCGATCCCGGGCTCGGCTGCACTCAGAGCGGGGTGTTGGCTTCGATCCAGGCGCTCTGTCCGTCGGTTTGCCATTCGCGCTTCCAGAACGGGGCGTCGTGCTTGAGGGCCTCCAGCAGCGCCTGGCCGCAGCGCTGGGCCGGCCCGCGCCGCTCAGCCCGCACCGCCACCATCACGATCGCCTCCCCGGGCCCGATCCGGCCGACGCGATGCAGCACCAACACCTGCCGCACCGCCGGGTCGCCGCAGCTGGCCTCGGCCAGTCGCCGCAGCTGGCGCTCGGTCATGCCGGGGTAATGCTCCAGTTCCAGGGCCTCCAGCGCCTGGCCGGCGGCGCTCTGCCCTCGCACGCGGCCGATGAACACCGCCTCCGCCGGTGCGGCGGGCCCTCCGTCCGCGCTCGGCCAACCCTGCAGCTCCCGGTAGGGATCGAAGCCTTCCTGGCGCAGCTCAATCTGGATGGGGGACAGCGCCGAGGAGGCCATCACTGTGCAGGGCGTGCCAGGACGAGGCACCAGCGGCTCCAGGGCGGAGCGACGATGCTCCATTCAAGTGTTGTTGTCGCTCGTCGCGAGCCAGGGCGGGGGCAGCGGCCCTGGCCAGGCAGGCCTGCCGGCTCCCTGTGGCGAGCAGGTGATGTCCATCCCCAGGGGGAGGTCCGCTCAGCCACCGCTGATCGGCGGCAGGAAGGCCAGCTCATCGCCGGCCTCCAGGGGCTGGTGCAGCTCCGCGAAATCCTGGTTCACCGCCACCCGCAACCCCGCTGGCCAGGCGCCCAGCCGCAGCAACTCCCAGATGGCCAGCGGGGTTGCGGGGGCCAGATCGGGCGGCAGCGCCAGGTCCCGTTCGCCCCAGCCCGCCCGCTCACGCAGCCCCGCGAACAAGCGAACCCGCAGCCTGGCGGCGGTTGCGGCAGCAGTGGCGGTAACGGTTCCAGCAGCGGTGGCAGTCGCGGCAGCAGCAGTCGCGGCAGCGGTAGCGGTTCCAGCAGCGGTGGCAGTCGCGGCAGCGGTTGCGGTTGCGGCAGCAGTGGCAGTCGCGGCAGCAGCCGTT
>JBIIIX010000247.1:0-4593 GCA_044234415.1 Cyanobium sp. | reverse complement strand
CGGTGCCGAGCTGGAGGGCCGACCGAACAGGCCCAGAAACTCTTGCTCCCGCTGAGCACTGACCGGGGCCTCGCCCCCCGCCGACTCGCTGACCGCCGCTGCGGCGTTGGGGACGCCGCTGGGCGGAGCCGCGCTCACCAGCCCCGGATCGGCCACGCCGCCCGCATCACCGCCGGGCGCCGCTGTGCCGGGCGCTGCTGTGCCGGGCGCCGCTGTGGGTACGCCCAACGTCACGCTCAGGTTCAGCTGCAAGGGGATTGTCCAGGAGGCAACACCGCCCGCCGCGGTCAGGCCCGTGGCCGGGGGAGCGGCAGGAGGCGGGGCGACCACCGCCTGAGCGGAGTTGGAGGCGGCATCGGACGGGTTGCTGGGTATTGGTGCCGGCGGGCCGGCGATCACCGCGGATTCCAGGGGCGGCTGGGAGGCCTGCAACAACTCCTGCCGCAGGGGCTCCGCCTCAGCGGGCAGCTCCTGGGAGCGGATGTGGCGCACCAAGCGGCTGACGCGCACCCCCTCGTTGGCCAGCCAAGCGACGCGCTGCTCCCCCATCCACTCCTGCCACACCCGCCCATCAACGGTGACGACCTCACCGGCCTCGTTGCGCTTCGGCACCCCCGAGTGGTGCAGGGCGACCACCTCCCACTGGTCGTTGAACACCGGCGAACCGGAGGAGCCGGGATCGGTGTCGGTTTGATAGTGGAGAAACAGCTCCAATTCATCAACAACCTGATTGTTGCGGATCGCCAGTTGCTTGGGCTCACCGTTGGGATGTTGGATGATATTGACAGTCTCCCCGATAAGCAACTTGCCGGCATCCTCGATTAAGGGTAACCAGCCGTAGGCGGCCAAGGCCGGATCGGGGGCTACGGCCACCAGGGCGTAATCGTGTTCCTCGTCACTGAGGAATAAGTCCTTAGGGGCGAGGGCAAACATCTTGCTGGCCTGGATTTCGCCGCTGGCGCTCTCCTGGTAGTTGAACTCCACCGTGGAGCGGGTGGCCTCCTCCGCGGAGGGCAACACATGGTGATTGGTCAACAGCAGCCGCGGCGAGACCAGGAAGCCGGTGCCATAGGCCAACATCTCGCCACCGGCATCACGGATTTGGATGCGCCCCACAGCGCGGGACACCCGCAGCCCCTGCTCAAAGAAACGCAAGCCCATCAAATCATTGGTGTCCAACACCCGCTCCAGGGAGCGGGGGAACTGGCGGGGCGATTGCCCAGGTCCTTCCGGATCGAAGCTCAGCCCCTGTTCCTGCAAACCGAGCACCACATCGGGGTCGGCGTGCAGTCGCTGCATGCGGCGCCGCACCGCATCGGGCGTGTTGGCGGCGATGGTGAGAATATGGCCTTGCTGGATCGCATTCAGGTTGCTTTGGCGCTCTTCCAGCCGCTGCTGGTAGCGCTCTTCAGTCGCGGCGATCGGACCGAGGATGGACATGGCGGCTTCAGGGAGGTCTCTCAAGCTAGAGCGACTATTGTCGTCTGCCAACGGTGCCCCAGCGGCAGCGGCGCGAAGCTGGCGGCGCCAGGCCGCAGGAAGCGTGGGCTGCAAGCGTTCACGTAGTCGCCGGACGCGCTCCCACCACCGGCGCACAGACCGCAGAGGCATGCGGACATCGTGTAGCAGAGGTGATCATTGCAGGGGCGCCGCGCCGAGCCCAGGCGATTGTCCACAACTGGATCAGCACAAGCTAGAGACGAGCATGCACAGTCCTACGCAGCGCTTCACAAGTGTCGGATTGCCCGTGCAGAGATGGGTTGGCCGATCAAAGGCCACGATCGCCGTATTCACGCCCATGGCGACGACCACGGCCCGTGAGCAAACCTGCAAAGCCTTGCCGGGCGAACCGGCCTAGGGGTGACCTAAAACGGCCCGTAATGAGGATGCATGCCGTCCGTGATGACCACCGGCCACACCCCACCCGACGAGCAGCCCCATGAGTTGCCCGAGATCCGCACGGAGCTGCCGGGGCCCCGCAGCCGGGAGTGGTTTGAGCGGGCCGACCCGCACATCACCGGCACCATGGGAGACCACGCCGACATCCCGTTCGTCGAGGCCTCGCGCCGGGGGTCGCTGGTCGTGGACGTCGACGGGAACACCTTCGCCGATCACATCTCGGCGTGGGGGGCTTCCCCCTTCGGCCCCACGCCGCCACGCATCCGTGAGGCGATGAACGCCACCTGGGACAGGCACGGCATGGAGATCAGCTCCTGGATCCAGAACACCCCGACGCTCGAGCTCGCCGAACTGCTCGCCGACATCGCACCCGGACGCCTCAACCGCGTCGAGTATTCGGTCACCGGCACCCTCGCGGTAGAGGGTGCGGTGAAGTTCATGCGCGAGGCCACCGGACGTCCGCTGATCCTGACCTTTGGTGGGCAGTACCACGGGCAGTCGACCTACCTCACCGCCGTGACCAGCAGCGACCTCTCGAACGTGACGGCCGGAAGCATGCAGTACGTGGCAGGCATCGTGACCACGCCATACCCGAACCGGTTCCGCTCGCCGTTCAGCAAGGGACCGGGTCCGTACGACGACACTGCGGTGCTCGACTACCTTGAGGACTACCTACTCGTGCAGCAGGTGCATCCCGGGCAGGTTGCCGGCGTGATGATCGAACCAGTGCTCGGCGAAGGTGGCATCCACGCGCCGAGCCAGGTGTTTTGGGATCGGCTCGGCGCGATCTGCAAGCGCTGGGGCTGGCTGCTCTGTGTCGACGAGGTGCAGACCTGCATGGGTCGGTGCGGCGAGATGTTCGCGGTCGAGCGGTGGAATGGCATTGATGCCGACCTGCTTCTGCTCGGCAAGGGGTTCGCCGCCGGCGGCCAGCCGATCGCCGGCATCCTCGGCACCGATGAGGTGATGGCCCACAGCAAGCTGCAGCTCGGCAGCACCTTCGGCTTCCAGCCAGCCGCCGCCGCAGCTGCCATCGAGGGCATCCACATGATCCAAGAAGGCGGGGTGCTCGAGAACGTCCGAAAGCTGGAGCAGATCTTCTTCGACGAGATGCTTCCACTGAAGGAGCGGACCGAGCAGGTCGGGGACGTCCGCGCGACGGGGGCGCTCGCCGCGCTCGAATTCGTGCAGAGCAAGGAGACCATCGCTCCCGCGCCCGCGTTCCAGTACGCGGTGCACCAGGCGTCCCTGAAGCGCGGGGTGCTGGGCATCACCCAGCACGGCAAGTGGCACTACCGGCTGCAGCCAGCGCTCACGATGCCGCCGGAGGTGTTTCGCGACAGCTGCCGACGGATCATCGAGGCGGTGGACGAAGTGGCCGCGAACCCTCCGGTCGAGACATCGGTGCTTGACATGGTTGCAAGCCGAGGGCACTAGCCCTCCGTCGCCCAGCCCTTGGCCCCCTCGACGGCAACGTGCCACTGCCGGTGTCCGGCATGGTCTCTGGGGCTTGGCGCGACCGTGCGGTCGATGCGGCGCGAGGCGCGAAGTTCGTCAAGTGACGACCAGACCCCGACACCGAGCCCGGCGAGGCCCCCCGCACCCAGGCCGGTCGTCTCGATGATCTCCGGACGCACCACCGGTCTGCCGAGCTGGACGGCCTGGATCTGACAAAGCACATCGCTGGCCGCGACCACCCCGCCGAACACCGCCGGATCAAGCGTAAGAGTCGCGATGGCAGAGCCTGCAGCAAAGCTGATCGATTTGCCGTTCCAGGCGTGGCACCGATGTGATCAGTGGCATCGGCAGATCCAGCATTGCCGTAGTTCACGATCAGGGGGCTGGTGGTGGCACCAGTAGGCGTAAAGGTCTAGAGGAGGTTGGGTGCGCCATCTTCTGTTACTGCAGCAGAAGCAACGGCCCCACCTGCCTGCGAGTGGCGGGGCCGTTTTCAGCCCGCAACGCCTGCCGCGGACTGGTGCGCCGCAGCCAATCCTGCTTCAACAACATGGTGCCGATGCTGATGGCATCGACCCCAGCCGCAGCCGACATGACGTTGGGGGGCAACAGCAGCACTGGGGGCAGGCCTCGGAGGTCCGCGTCGCTCCGCCGCTCCAGAAGCTGCAGCAGCGGCTCCAGTTCTTCCTTCGGCTGCAGGGCAGCCTGAGCGGCTCGGCTGAGGGCGCTTGCTTTGGACCACTGCGTCAGCAACTGACGTCACTCTTGCAACAGCGTGACAAGGAGGCTTTGGATCGTGGCTTGGAAGCGGCAGCATCAGGTGGAAACGGAGGAGGGTCAGCGGAGCTGTGTGGTGGGGGCGCAGTGGGGAGGTGGGGAGATTGACGCCAGGCCCGGCGAACCGGTGAGCGCAAATAAAAATACAAACAATCCCCGATGGAGTTTGGAGATGCGAATCGTGAGCAAGATCCATCCTGCCCGCTTCGAACTGATCAATGTTTGCCATTTTGCCCCGTCTGGTGTGAAGGACCGGTTGCTCTGCTGGCCTATGGCCGCAGCCAGGTGTTCGGCCGGGGCTCGAGCCTGAATACCGTTGTACCCGGTGTAGCGATGCGTGGCCTCGCCGATCTACCCAGCACACAGCCAGTGCCCTTCATTGTCGTAGCCGATTCGCCCCCAGGGCTCATTAGAAGTCAAGCAGAACTCAGTGCCTGAGATGGTTCTCGCCAGCCCAGC
>JBIIIX010000246.1:0-4616 GCA_044234415.1 Cyanobium sp. | reverse complement strand
GCTGCTGCTGGCGTTGGCCACCGGAGTCACCCTGCTCAATCTGCAGCGTCGCAACGGACGCTTTTTAGCGGCCTTGGGCTGGAGCTTTGGCCTCTTGCTCACCGGTCTCGTGCTCGGAGCGGTGCTAGTGGGCGTGCTGAATGCCGGCCTGCCGTTCGGCCTGCCCCTGGGCGCCAGCCAGGTGCAAGGCCTGCCGGCCCTGCTGCTGCTGCTGCTGGGAGCCCTCCTGATCGCTTGAGTTCCATCTGGGCGGCTGTCGAGGGCGCTCGCTGTGGCAGTGGCTTCGTGTGTTGGGCTGCGCTGGCTGGCCTGGGCCCGCGCCCCAGCCAGCACCTCCGCAAGCGCATCTCTGCAACCGCATCTCTGCAAGCGCATCTCCGCGAGTCTTGAGCCTTGGCTGGCCGTTGGCCTCAGCCGACGGCGGAGGCCAGGGCCGGGAGGTTGAGACGAGCGAGGAAGGCGTCCAGATCCGCCAGGGAGCGATCCCGATAGGCGCCGTAACGGGCGCGCTTGTCGCGGATGCGCTGCGGCAGCTCCGGCAGCAAGCCGAAGTTGGGGGGCATCGGCTGAAAGCCGCCGCGGCGTGCTGTCGCCGGGTCGTCGCCGCCGGAGATGAACTGCATTAAGGCGCCGATCATCGTGGTGGGGGGCAGCACCAGGGGCTCCAGGCCGCGGGCCAAGCGGGCGGCGTTGCTGCCCGCCAGCCAGCCCCCCGCCACGGCGGCGGCGTACCCCTCGGTGCCGGTGAGCTGGCCCGCGGCCAGCAGTTGGGGCCGTTGGCGGAACTGCAAGCTGGGCCGCAGCAGCCGCGGCGCCTCGAGAAAGGTGTTGCGGTGCATCACGCCGAAGCGCACGAACTCCGCCGCCTCCAGGCCGGGGATCAGGCGCAGCACCCGCTTCTGCTCGCCCCAACGCAGGTTGGTTTGGAAGCCCACCAGATTCCAGAGCCGGCCATCGCGGTCTTCCTGGCGCAGCTGCACCACCGCGTGGGCGCGACGGGCGCGGCGCACCTCGCGATCGTTCACGTCGCCCCAGCGGGGATCCCAGAGGCCGATGGGCTTCAACGGGCCGTAACGCATGGTGTCGACCCCGCGGCGGGCCAACTCCTCGATCGGTAGACAGCCTTCGAAGAAGTTGGCCGATTCGGCCTCAAAGTGCTTGAGCTCCGCCTGCTCGGCACTGATCAAGGCCTGATGAAAGGCAAGGTACTGCTCCTGATTGAGGGGGCAGTTGATGTAATCGGCGTCGCCTTTGTCGTAGCGGCTAGCGCGAAAGGCAACCGTCAGATCGATCGAGTCGCCTTCCACAATCGGGCTGGCGGCGTCAAAGAAATGACAGTCGTCCAGGCCGGTGAACTGGCGCAGCTCGGCGGCGAGGGCATCGGCGGTGAGAGGCCCGGTGGCCAGCACCCCCACCGTGCCGGGATCCGGCAGCAGGCATTGCTCGCGCCGCTCCACCTGCACCAGCGGATGGGAGGAGACCAGATTGGTGAGGGCCTCGCTGTAGCGGCCGCGATCCACCGCCAAGGCCCCGCCGGCCGGCACGGCATGGAGATCAGCGGTGCGGATCACCAACGATCCCAGCCGCCGCAATTCGGCCTGCAGCAGGCCAGCGGCACGGTCGCTGGAGAGGGCGCCAAAGCTGTTGCTGCACACCAGCTCGGCGAACTGGCTGGAGTGGTGGGCGGGGGAGCGCCGTTGCGGACGCATCTCCACCAGGCGGACGGGCAGGCCCGCCTGGGCGATCTGCCAGGCGGCCTCGGTGCCGGCCAGCCCGGCACCGATGACCTCCAGCATCAACCGCCTCGCTTGATGAACAGCTGCAACTGACCCACGGCGGCGCGGCCGATGTGGAACACGGCCCAGCCGGCGGCCAGAAGAATCGGGGTGGCGACCAGAACAAGCCGAAGATCCATCGCTGGGGCAGGGAGTTAGAAGGCGATGATCCTACGGAATCGAACCGGAACGACAACCGCGGCAAGGGCAGCTGATCGAAACTGCAGCAATCGCCCCGAACAGCCAGGACGCAGCCCCCTGGCTCGTGGCTGATGGCAGCGGGGTTCCTGGCTGCTGGCTTCTGAGGCACTGGCTTCTGAGCCAACGGCTTGTGAGCCACTGGCTTGTGAGCCCCTGGTTTCAGGGTCTCTGGCTTCAGGGTCTCTGGCTTGAGGGTCTCTGGCTTCTGAGACAACGGCTTCTGAGCCACTGGCTTGTGAGCCCCTGCTTTCCGGGCCTCTGGCACCTGGCCGGTGGCAGGGCCGCTGGGTCCGTGGATCCTGGATCCCCATCCCCCTGGCTTAGGGCCACGAGCTCCGGCCTTTTGGCGCCTGGTCAGCGGCAACGCGCGGCTGGGGCCCTGGGGCATTGGCTCTTGTACGGAGGCCCAAGGCTCCCCCGGCTCCTGGAGGCGCAAGGCTGCCCCGGCGCCTGGAGGCGAAAGACCGCTTCAGCCCCCCGGGCCGGCCAGCGGACGCTCACGGACTGCCCGAGCTTTCGGCCCCGAAGCCCGGGTCGCTGGAGCGGCCGGCGTGGGCCATGGCCAGTTGGCGGTACTGGCGGGCGTGATGGCGTTGGCCGGCGATTTCCTCCGGGCTGAGCTGGCGCCGCACCTGGGCCGGAGTGCCCATCACCAGGGCTCCGGCGGGCACATCGCGGGTCACGACCGCCCCGGCTCCCACCAAGGCGCCGCTGCCCACGGTGACGCCATTGAGCACGATCGCGCCGATGCCGATCAGGCAGCCGTCCTCCAACACGGCGCCATGGACCACCGCCCGATGGCCAATCGTCACATCGCGGCCGATGCGCACCGGCCAGCCCGGGTCGCCATGCAGCACCGCCCCATCTTGCACATTGCTGCCTTCGCCGATCTCGATCGGGCAGACATCACCCCGGGCCACCGCCGTGGGCCAAAGGCTGGCCCCGGCCGCTAGGCGCACATCCCCCACCAGCACGGCGCTATCGGACACCCAGGCCAACGGATCCACCGAAGGCTTGGGCCAGGGAGGGGCCGGCATGGGCAGGAGAACGAACCGTCCCATGCTGAGGCCTGAGGCCTGAGACCGGAGCTGGAGACCGGAGCTGGAGGCCTGAGCTGGAGGCCTGAGCTGGAGGCCGGATGCTGGAGGCCGGATGGTGGAGCTGGAACCTGGGGCGGGTGCGGGCCAGCGCCAGGCGGCGAGGGGACGCCGGCGAGCGGTGAGGCCAAGGTCATCTCCGTCGAGTCCATGCAGCCTTCCCCCCGCGCCAGCGCCGATCAGGTGGCGCAGCCTTGATCCCAGACGATGCCCCACCCCGCTAACCCCATCCCCAAGGGCTTGCCTTGGTTCCCAGGCTCGTCGAGGTCCCATGGCTCGCCCACCACTCCAGACCGCTGGCTGCCGCAACGCCGGCGGGGTGATACTTTCTCAGAAGGTTCCGATGGAATCAGCCGGAATGGCCCCCCAGGGTCCGTTCCAGCAGAGGGTCGCTAGCTCAGCGGTAGAGCACTCGGCTTTTAACCGATTGGTCCTGAGTTCGAATCTCAGGCGACCCATGTCTCTTGTGCCGGGCGATCTGGAGTCAGATCCGCTGCGGTGCAGGCGGTCTGGGTTCCGGGAACCGGCCGGCTGTTCATCGCGATGCGTTGCCTTACGACACGGAGCGTGGGGGTTTTGCGGAACGTTGTTTCCCAGGCTTGGCCAAACTCTCTGGCCTGAGACGCCGGAGCACCCTTCAGAAGCCAGGGATGCCTTCAGCCAGGCCCAGCGGCGCCCCCAGGCGGCCGGCTGCTGCTACCGGACGCCTGAGCCGCAGCTGCCGGATGGTGTCGGAGGGCTCCAGCCCCATCACGGGTGGCCTCTTCCCAGCTCAAGGCCGCTCAAGCCAGCGGTCTGGATCACCGTCGCCAGCTTGTCGGCTGGTGACCACTGCTCTGGCGGCCGCGATGTCGCAGGCACCAGCAGCCCCTGGCAGGCGATCTGGGATTGCTCGGCGCGGATTTGGCGGGGGGAGGCCCATTCCTGCCATGGCCGTTCATCCCCAGCCGCTGCCCCTGCCGGAGTTGCAGCCCACGGGTTCACTGCCCTGTGCCCCGATCCGGTGGTGGCAATCGAGCCGATCTCGGCGGGCTGAGAGGACGCTTCAGGGCTGCCAGCGCAGCACGACAGCTTCACGCCGGTCCGCACCGGATCGGCAGCAGAAGTCGCCCTCTGCTTGACACTCTGGAAGAATTGCTTTGGGGGTTAAAATTCAATCATGGTGTTTAGGTAGCAGCCATGAGCGAGCTCATCAACCTCAAAGCAAAGCCAATCCAAGATCCCCTGTTTAGCTGGCAGTTTAATCATGCAACTGATCTTCAAGAAGCCGTCCAAGCAGCAAGTTGATACGGGATCAACGGCTCCGCGAATGACATAAACGACGATCGCAAGGAGCTCCCCAGCATGATAAAGGATCAGACCTTTCAGCTTGACTTGATTAGGACGGTCAGCCCATCACTGTCTGACTGGGTCTGGGGCAGTGGCGCCGCATGGGGAGACACGGCAACAGGTGGATGCTTTGACTTCAGTGGTGCTTGCCACGACAGTTAAACCATCCCAGGGGTGGCCTCGGCCTGCGAAGTACAGAGTTTGGCCAACCCCT
>JBIIIX010000245.1:0-4626 GCA_044234415.1 Cyanobium sp. | reverse complement strand
ACCCCGATCGGCGCGGCAGGATGAGATCAGCTCATGTCCCGCTCCAGATCGCACTCCATGCCCTTGCCGCCGCACCGCTTACCAGGGCGTCCCCTGGCCTGGGGGAGGCATGCGAGGACCGTTCTGGCCCTATCCGCCGCCCTGCTGGCCCTGGTGCTGGGAGCGGCAGGGGGGCCCGTGGGCGCTACTGAACCGGCCAGAGGAACCGTGGTGGTCACCGCCGCCGATGACGGTCGGCTGCTGAACCTGCGGCAAGGAGACAAGCTGCGGGTGGTGCTGGCCGACATCGCTGGCACCGGCTACAGCTGGGAGATTGAGCACAACGACCCCAAACTGCTGGCCCCCGAAGAACAGCGAAGCGAGCAGGAGCCTCAACCAACTCCTCAAAGAGCGGGCGCCCCCAACGGCCAACCAGTGCCTGGGGTGGTGGGCGGGCCCATGCGGGTGAGCTTCCAGTTCCGGGTCGTCGGCAAAGGCAAGGGCGAACTGCGGCTGCGGCACTGGCGCACCTGGGAGGGTCCGGGCTCGATCGACCGCCGCTTCAAGCTGGCACTGCAGGTGGTGGGCTGACGCGCGTCTCACACAGGGCTTCGCTCACCTCCCAAAGACGCCGACAAGCCTCCTCATCCCTGGCGGCGGCGGCCAGCTTCGCCAGCCGTGGATAGCCGCGTAGGCCCCCCAGCTGGTCGGGCCCATAGAAGCCACCGGGCTCCACCGCCGGGGCCGTGGCGGCGTGGAGCTGGGGCAACGCTCCCATGGCGGCGCTCTGGAACAGGGGGTCCATCAGCTGATAGGCCAGGGCCTCCAGCCGCGAACCATTCAGGGCGACCGAAGCCGGCTGGAGGTTGGTGCGTGCAAAACCCGGATGGGCCGCCAGCGCCATCGGGGGCGCGTCGCCAGGGCCGCCCGGCCGCTGATCCGCCTCCTGCTGGAGGCGCCGCTGCAGCTCCAGGGTGAACATCACATTGGCCAATTTGCTTTGCGCGTAAGCCCGCCAGCGGTCATAGCGGCGCTCCGCCTGCAGGTCCTCGAAGGCGATGCGGCCGAAGTAATGGGCACCGGAGCTGACCGTCACCACCCGGGCGCCGGGGCTATGCCAAAGCAGGGGCAACAACGCCCGGGTCAGGGCGAAATGGCCGAGATGGTTGACAGCGAGCTGCAACTCATAGCCATCGCGGCTGAGGCTGCGCGGCGGCGCCATGACGCCGGCATTGTTGATCAGCAGATCCAAACGTCCCCAACGATCGGCGAACACCGCGGCGGATCGCGTCGTGGCCTGAAGATCGCCCAGATCGAGCTCGAGAAGGTCGAGGGGACCCTCAGCCGTGGGCAGCAGCTCCTGGCGCGCCTGCTCGGCCCGGGCCAGGGAACGACAGGCCAACACCACGGTGGCGCCCCGGGCGGCCAGGGCCCGGGCCGTCTCCAGCCCCAGGCCGCTGTTGGCACCGGTCACCAGGGCGACACGGCCACCCTGATCCGGGATCTGATCGGCGGTCCAGGGCTGGCTCACGGTTGGGCTGAAGAGGGAAATCAACCGTAACGAGCCGATGCTGGTGTGGAGAGACTCGGCGGGCAGGCGGAAGGGGGATTGAGGATGACCTTGGCGGCCGCCTGTTGCCGCTCACTCACTGACGGCTTTGGAACCCATCGCCGCCTCCAGGCTGTTGCTGTCGGCAGCCGACCACTGGCGCCGATCAATCTTGCTCGTGAGCTTGTTGAGCGTTCCCGTGAAGAAGTTGTTGAAAGCCAGGCTGCCCGCCCTTGTGCCGTCGTAGAGGAAAGCGAAGTCCAGCTTGTGCTAGCCGGGCGCAAGCGGCTCGAACCCCCCTCCCACTTGAGGCGCTCCAGATCCACTATGTTCTGGTTCACGCCACCCAGCGGGGTCCTTGGTCGCTTGGATGAACAAGGGACGGAGCAGAGGCTTGCTGGAGGCTCTGAATCACTTCTGTAGTTCGATCAGACCTGGACGCCAGGATTGATTGAACCAGGGCTCCAACGGACCATACAGACGCAAGAGCGTGAACCAGCCCTTGCCAGGGATGGTCTGCACCCAGTTCTGCTCGAAGCCAACAGGAGGCTTAGGGCCAAACCAAACATCAACGGAACCGTCGGCATTGGTTTTGATGCCCTTGTCCTGGCTGCTGACACTCGGGGCTTTTTGATCTGTCTGCAGCATGGAACGGGTCTGCGTGTCGTAGACGATCACAGACCAGAAATCGGCCACGGGGATGTTGGGCGGCAGGCGCAGCCGATAGGTTTTGCTGCCATCCAGGCGCTCGCCCTTGGCATCCAGGGAGGCCCAGGGATATTGGGAGCCCTTGCCATCAAGCTTTTCTTCCATGGCCGGCGTCACGCCGGTGGCGAAGTAATAATAGAAAATGGCACCATCAAGATTAGCCACGCCTGGGGACACCTCAAACTTGTAGCCTCCGAAGAACGGCAACCGCCAGGAGCTGTTGGGATAGAAGTAGGCTTCAGGCTGGCGAATCTTGAGGGCAAGGGTGCGTGCCGTCACGGCACCGATGTTGGCGGCATCAGAGAGGATCTTCTGCCAACGCTCGTTAGGGTTGAAGGGCTTGCCTTTGACAATGCCGATCGAAGCAAAGAGTCCCAACGTCGTGGGATCAGAGCCGGAGGAAGGTTCTTCTTGAATCACCTGGTTCAAGAGTGCCCAGAAGGAGTAGTCGCCAGGGGCCACGAAATTGGCCGGAATCCCAGAGGCGTTGGCAAACTTGATTGCCGGTGGGTTGGCAGCATCAGAGAGCTGGTAGATCTTCAGATTTGCCTTCACCGACGCCACCCCTGGCTTGGTGGAGCCATCGACGAGAAAAGATCGGAAGAACAGCCAATTGCCGTAGGTTTTTGGTTTGACAACAACAAAGCCTTGCGGGACGCTCCCCTGGTAGCCAGGGGGGAGGACCAAATACTTGCCGCCCGCGCCCTTGTCGGCCCCGGTGATGCCAATATCAGCCACCCAGCGATACCAGAAGTCATTAACTGCACCGAGCACCTTGGGTGGCACCTCGACCACCAGGGGCCCCTGCTTCGTGTCGAGCCAGATAAAGCTGTAAACCGTGTTGTCGTTGGCCGTGAGTTGCACCGTCCTGGGGTCCACCAGGTTTTCCCAAATCACGTTCGTGCTGTTGGCGGGGCCGAACTTGCGCAACGATTCACGCATGCCGGCCTGATTCACAATCGGGATGGCCAGCAAGTAGGCCTGTAGAGCGCGGGAGCGATCCAGATTGTCATAGATCTTCTCGATCGTGGCTGGCTGCGGGAAACCATCGATGAGCTTCAACGGTCCAATTGAGGTCTCCAGCCGGTCAGGAGTGGCCACTCCAGGCGCAATTGGCGTTGTCATCTTGAAGGTCTGGGCCGATGCTGCCGTAGCGGCATTCGCGACAAGAGCGGCCGTGGCCAGGCCAAGGCATCGGTGGCTAGACAATCTCATCGCGACGGCTCCTGGTGCAAGGGAATGTAATACAAGAATCCTATCGCAGTGGCTCATGATGGGGGTTCAAGGCTTGCCATCAGCTGACCAGTGAAATCGGTAGACATGATCAGGTATTCTTTCGGTACGGCACAAATGAATGGCATGGCAAAATAAGCAAGCTCTGAACAGCCTGCGATGCAAGCAATCCGCACCTGTGGGGAAGTAACTAATCCAGGAAGGTAGAACGCGATCCAACTCAGCATGGACGCAGAAACTGTTTCGGGCGGTCGGGTATCCAGCCCAAGGGGTTAGCGTTCGCTTCATCGACAAAAGAAAGACCCAGATCTCGCAGATAGTTCTGATAGCTTTGCAGCACATCCTTTCGGCGGTCGAATTCTGCGGCGATAACCTCCGCCAAGGCGGGAGCAAGCTGCAATAAAGGTCGAAACGCGACGCGAGGAATCACGAATGGGCCACCATGAACGGCACATCGATCCGGCCTGTGAAGTTGGTGGAGCTGGCTGCCCAGCCAGGTGCGAACTCGATACGGCGTCGATAATGGCAGTTCGGGATGGCGTCTACTTTGAACTACACCTGCTCGAAGCCCGATGCTGCGGGAGAGACCACTGAAACGAAGACAAGCGGTTCTTGCCCGGTATTGAGGACCCCGTGTACTTCGCGGCGATGGGCGACCAACACGTCTCCCATGGCAATAGCGATCGCCTCCCCGCTTGCACGAATGCGGTACTCGCCACAACCTGAAACAATGGTCCACGTATCCTGGCCATCAGGATGCACATGAGCCGAGACACACTGGCCGGGCTTGACATACCAAGCAACGACCACTGCGTCAGCCGACTCGGTAATGACGGAGCGAATGGGCTCACCATCTGCTGGTTGGAGGAACTCTGTGAGCTTGAACAAACGCTGCGGGCTCATTGTTGACTCCATGGAACGGGGTTGGCGAATGTAAGCCAGTATGGCGGCCCAGCGGTTGTTGGGGACCTCACGCTGCCCCTGAATGACAGGCAACGAGCCTAAGGAGGCAGAGAAGGTGTGGAGACCTGTCCCCACAAGGGGCTTTTTCTTCGCCTCGCAAACAAGGGCTCAATCAGAAGGCATTTCACGACTACAAAGGTATAGCCACCTGGAACTGTACAGCATGACTGCCCATGAGAAGTCTAATGATCTCT
>JBIIIX010000244.1:0-4637 GCA_044234415.1 Cyanobium sp. | reverse complement strand
TCCGCCGCTCCTGCCAGCTGTTCTACGGCGTCACCGATGCCACCCTCAGCCGTGATCTGTCCTGGCAGTTCAGCCGCCTGGGGCGGCTGCTGGAGCGGGCCGACAAAACCACCCGCATTCTCGACGTCAAATACTTCCTGCTGCTGCCTTCCAGCGAGGAGGTCGGTGGCGTGCTGGATGAATTGCAGTGGATTGCGCTGCTGCGCACCGCTGGCGCCTACCAGATGTTCCGGCAGTCTCAGCAACAGGGCATCACCCCCAAAGCGGTGGCCTCATTTCTGCTGCTCAATCCCATCTTCCCGCGCTCCGTGCGCTATTGCCTGGAGCGCATCAATGAAACCCTAAGAATCATCCATGGGCGCTCTGTTCCCGGGGCGCCGGACGACCTGGAATGCTTCACCGGCTTGCTGCTGGCACGCTGGAGCTACACCCGCATTGAAGAGTTGATTGCCAGCGGATTGCATGAGGCCATTGATGGATTGCAACAGGATTTTAACCGCTTGCATACCTTGATCGAACAGCGCTATTTCATCTCTCCTACGCCAACCTCTGGCGAAGAACCGGCATGCGGGCCCGCCTAATCCACAGTTTCGTCTACCGCTACACCGAGCCGGTCAGCCTCGGCCCCCATCGCTTCTGCCTCAAGCCGCGAGGCCATGGCTTCCAGAGGCTGCTCTCCTTTGAATTGAGCCTCACGCCGCAGCCCAGCTTCCTTTACCCACTGGTGGCCGCCAGCGGCGATGAGATCCTGCGGGCCCGCTTCGAGGGATCCACCGAGGAGTTCGTGGTACAGGCCCGGAGCGAGGTGGAAACGGAGCTCGGCCCAAAACTCACGGACTGCCTCTGCGACGGCGATCCGGAGCTGCCGTATCCCATCGGCAAGCTCAACGGCGACCTGGCCGGCTCGCTGGTGGGTTGGCTGCCCAACGGTCAGCACGATCCGGCGGCGGTCGACCTGGCCCAAGACGCCCTGATGGGCAGCAACCATCGGGCCCTGCTGTTCCTGGAGCAGCTTATCGCCATCATCCAAGACCGGGTGAAATACACCCAGCGCCACTTGGGCCCGGCCTGGCCGGCTGGCCGCACCCTCAAGGAGCGGGTGGGCTCCTGCCGGGATCTGGCGATGCTGATGATCGAAACCTGCCGTTGCGTTGGCCTGCCGGCCCGCTTCGTGAGCGGTTACCACATCGTGGAGCCGAAGCCCAAAAGCTACGACCTGCACGCTTGGGCGGAGGTGTACCTGCCGGGGGCGGGCTGGCGCGGCTTCGATCCCAGTGGCAAGGGCCTGATCGACGACCGCTACATCACCCTGGCCACCTCCTCCCGCCCGCCCCTGACGGCGGCGGTCACCGGCAGCTTCTTTGGCGCCCCCGAAGTGGAAAGCGAGATGGACTGGAGCATCGAGGCGGCGGTGCTGGAGCCGGGGGCGCCGAACGAAACTGCCAAAGAAAACTGGAATCGGTAACCGATGGCGCAGCAGGGCGTCCGGGTCCGCAGGATGAAGGGTGGATACGGATTGCCAAGCCATGGCCATTGCCACGTCGAGCTCGTTACTGGAGGCCATGCGCCGCCATCTGTTTCTGAGCCAAGCCAAGTCGCCATCGCTGGCCACAAGCCACGATCACTATCTCTGCCTGGCCTTGGCGGTGCGCGACCGGCTGCTGCACAGTTGGGTGGATACCGCCGAGACCTACACCAGCAAGGGGGTGCGTACGGCCACCTACCTGTCGGCCGAATATCTTCTGGGTCCCCACCTGGAAAACAACCTCGAGATTCTCGGCTTACGCCGTGAAGCGGAGGATGCCTGCGCCGCCCTCAACCTCAACATCGAAGACCTGATCGCCCAGGAACCGGAACCGGGCTTGGGCAACGGCGGGCTCGGGCGCCTGGCCGCCTGCTTCCAAGAATCGATGGCCACCCTGGAGCTGCCGGCCATCGGCTACGGCATCCGTTATGAATACGGCATCTTCCGCCAGAAGATCGGTTGCCACGGCCAGGTGGAAAGCACCGACCCCTGGCTCACCGGCGGCAACCCATGGGAGGTGATCCGACCGGAGTGGAGTTATCCGGTCACCATCGGCGGCCACACGGTGATCGGCGTCGCCTACGACACGCCGATCCTCGGCTGCGGCGTCAACACCGCCAACACCCTGCGGCTGTGGTCGGCCCAAGCGCCGGACGCCTTCGACTTCGCCTCCTTCAACGCCGGCGATTACACCCGCGCCGTGCTGCAGAAGGTGCAGTCGGAAACGCTCTCCAAGGTTCTTTACCCCAATGATGAGCTGGAGCAAGGCAAACGGCTGCGTTTGAGCCAGCAGATCTTCTTTGTCTCCTGCTCGCTGCAGGACATGTTCCGCATCCTGCTGGGGCAGGGCTTGGCCGTCACGGACTTCCACCGCAAGTTCGCCATCCAGCTCAACGACACCCATCCAGCCATTGCCGTCGCCGAACTGATGCGGCTGCTGATCGATGTGCACCACGTCGACTGGGACACGGCCTGGACGATCACGACAAGCACAATCAGCTATACCAACCACACCCTGCTGCCGGAGGCCCTGGAGGCCTGGAGCGTGCCGTTGTTCGAGCATCTGCTACCCCGGCACCTGGAAATCATCTACGAGATCAATGCCCGCTTCCTGCGC
This sequence comes from Cyanobium sp., assembly GCA_044234415.1. Taxonomy (GTDB): domain Bacteria; phylum Cyanobacteriota; class Cyanobacteriia; order PCC-6307; family Cyanobiaceae; genus Cyanobium. The sequence goes on along the minus strand of JBIIIX010000244.1, from coordinate 1,995 downwards.
ATGGTGCGCATCCGCAACCCTGGCCAGCCAGAATTGCTGGAGCGTCTGTCATTGATTGAGGAGAGTGCGGTGCGCAAAGTGCGCATGGCCCATCTGGCCGTGGTCGGCAGCCACAAGGTGAACGGCGTGGCTGAACTGCACAGCGATCTGCTGCGCCGCCACCTCTTTCACGACTTCGCCAAACTCTGGCCGGACCGGTTCACCAACATCACCAACGGCGTGACGCCGCGGCGCTGGCTCGCGGTGGCCAATCCACCCCTGGCCGGCCTGCTGGATCAACACCTGGGGCCCGAATGGCGCCGGGATCTCGATCGGCTCAAGCAGCTGGAACCCCTGGTGGCTGATGGCGGCTTTCAGGACTCCTGGCAACAAGTGCGCGAGCGGGCCAAGCAGCGGCTGGCCAACGCCATCCGCAAGGAAACCGGCATCCTTGTCGATCCCTCCTCCCTGTTTGATGTGCAGGTGAAGCGGATTCACGAGTACAAGCGCCAGCACCTGGCGGCCTTGCAACTGGTGGAGCGCTATCTGCGGCTGAGAGCCGGTGAAGATCTGCCACCTCGCACCGTGATCTTCGGCGGCAAGGCAGCTCCGGGCTACGCCATGGCCAAGCTGATCATCCGGCTGATCGTCGGCATGGCCGAGATGATCAACCTCGATCCCGCCATGGAGGGCCGCCTGCGCGTGGCGTTCCTGCCGAACTTCAATGTGAGCCTGGCCCAGAAGATCTACCCGGCGGTAGACCTCTCCGAGCAGATCTCTACCGCCGGCATGGAGGCTTCCGGCACCGGCAACATGAAGATGGCGCTCAACGGCGCCCTGACGATCGGCACCCTGGATGGGGCCAACATCGAGATTCGCGAACGGGTGGGTGAAGACAACTTCTTCTTGTTCGGCCACACCGCCGAACAGCTGCAGGAGCTGGAGCGCAATGGCTATCACCCGATGCCCTGGCTCGACAACGACCCCCTGGCCCGTGAGGCGATCGAACTGATCGGCTCCGGACACTTCAGCGAGGGCGACCGAGATCTGTTCCATCCGCTGCTGGCTGACCTCTGCAGCCGCGATCGCTTCCGGGTGATGGCCGATCTCGGGGACTACCGTCGAGCACAGAACGCCGTTGACGCCGCTTGGCGTGAACCGCACCGCTGGATCACGATGTCGGCGCTCAACACAGCCCGCTGCGGTTTTTTCAGCAGTGATCGCTCGATCCGGGAGTACGCGAGCCAGATCTGGAAACTAGAACCGGTCCAGGTGCTCTCCAGCAGCAATCCCTCCAGTTGAGTCACCCCCCTGCCCGTGCCTCCCTCCTCGCTCCCCAGCGCCCACTCCCTAGGGCTCTCCACCCCCGTTCCGTCCTGGATGCAGGCGGTGGCAGCCAAGGCGGAAACCCGCCTCAGCCAGGCCGGCATCGAGCTCACCCTCGGCGGTGAGCCCACCTTTGTACCGGAGCAGCCGGAAGGCAGCGAATGGAGCGTCAGCGCCGACGGGCCGACCAAGCTGGGGTTCGCGCGCCGCCTCGGCCAGGAGGTGCAGCAGCGCATTTGGCCTGGCAGCACGCTGCTCTACTGCCCTGGCAAACGCTACGAGGGGGAGGTGAATCCCCGCTGGGCGCTGCGGATCTTCACCGGCTGTGATGGCAAGCCGCCGGTGCGCTGGCCGGAGCTGTGCCAACCGGGCCTGCAGGGTCGCCGGCCCAGCCCGTTGGCCGCCCGCGACTGGCTGGAGCGGCTGCAGCGGCGCCTGGGGCTGGCCCTGCAGCCGCTGTTTCTGGTCGATCCCCTCAACGCCGAACGCCAGGTGTGGGCCGCGCCGCTCAGCGCCGAAGAGGACGCTGGCGGAGCGGTGCTCTGGCGGACGGGAACCTGGACTCTCAAGGCCGGGTTAGCGAAGCTGAGTGGCGCCCCCGGCCCGGCCGGGCTGCGTTTACCCCTCGACCATTTCCCAGACGACCTTCCCCGCCAGGTGCTCACCTTGGAGGTGGATGAGGAGGGTTGG
>JBIIIX010000037.1:0-16541 GCA_044234415.1 Cyanobium sp. | reverse complement strand
AGCGCCCCTCCAGGTTCACCACCGATGTGGCTGGATCGGAGCCCATGCGGCAGGTGCCGCAGGCAAAGCCCATCACCGACAGCGGTGCCTCGCCGCGAGGGTAGATCGGGGCCCGTTGCACCACTTGAGTGAGGGGATCATCCTCAGTCTTCTTCAGGGTGTCCAACCAGCGGTACACCAGCCGGTCGTGCGCTTCGCGGTTGTTGGCCAGATAGGTGATCTGAAGGCGATCCCCCTGCAAGGTCACCCGGTTCTCGGGATCGGGTCGCACGCCGCTCATCGCCCACCAGGTGATCGAACGGTCGGCGAGCCATTCCAGGGCGGCATCGGGAAGCAACCGCGACACCAGCGACAGCAGTGGTGGCGATTCGGCGAACAGGGGATCCTGCAGCACGCCGCCGCCGTTGCGGATCGAGCCGAGCGGAAAGCTGACATTGCGGTCACCCCAGTAATAGTCGGTGATGCCCAAGGCCGGCGCGTAGCGGCCGGAGTTCGGCGCGCTGGCCCGCTGCAGGATCGCCGTCAGCTGGGGCTTCATCAGGTTGCGGCCCACCTGACCGGAGCCGTTGGCCAGTCCGTCGGGATGGAGGTCGCTGGCCGAGCGCAGCAGGATCACGGCGCTGTTCACGGCCCCGGCCGCCAGAACCACCTGATGGCCCTGGAAGAGCCAGTTCTGATTGGCGATCCGCGCTTCAACGCCGTTCACCGCTCCCCCGCCCGGATCCACATGCAAGGCGGTGACCTGGGCGCCGCCGCGCAGCGTCAGGCCGGACCGCTCCAGCAGCGGCTTCAGCCCGAACAGTTCGGCGTCGCCGCTTGGAGCCTGGGCCGAGTCCGCCCAGCTGAGAGGCAGGTCGTAGGGATGCAGCGCCTGCCGCCGCAGGGCATGGCGCAGCGCTTCCAGGAAGGGCTCGATCGGCTTGGGGGCCGAGGGGAAGTCGTCCGAGCGGGGCGGTTCGTTGGGATCAACGCCGCCCCGGCCGTGGACGCGGTAAAGCGCTTCCGCCCGCTCGTACCAGGGAGCCAGATCGCTGTAGCGCAGCTGCCAATCCGGGGTGGGGCCCTCCTGCAACGCCAGGCCGCAAAACTCACGCTCGCGCATGCGCTCCAGCACGCCCCCCCAGATCTTGCTGTTGCCGCCCGGGGCGTAGATCGTCTGGGGCGAAAAGGGATCGCCATCTGGGCCGAACCACTGCTCAGCCGGGTGATAGCGGTTTTTGCGGAACAGATCCACATCGGCCACGTTCTGATCCTGCTGGGGCAGGCTGTCGCCCCGCTCCAGCAGCAGCGTCCTCAATCCCGCGGCCACCACCTGGTGCAGCACGGCGGTGCCAGCCGGGCCGCCGCCGATGACGATGACGTCGTACTGCTGGTCGTCGATGATCATGGCGTCTGCCTACTGCCAGAGATAGATGAGGGCGAACAGGATGATCCAGATCACATCCACGAAGTGCCAGAACAAGGACACCGAGCTCACGCCGGCTTCTCCGCCGTCATAGTTACCGGGCTGGAAGGAGCGGGCCAGCATCAGGCCCATTAGCAGGATGCCGCTGATCACATGCAGGCCATGGAAGCCGGTGAGCAGGTAGAAGCTGCCGCCGAAGACGCCATCCTGCAGCGAGAACGCGAGACCGTGCCATTCGACCGCCTGGCCGAACACGAAATAGGACCCCATCGCCATCGTTAGCAGCCACAGGGCGCGGAAGCCCCAGAGGCTGCCGCGCTGCAGTTGGCGCTCCGCGAAATAGGCCACGAAGCTGCTGCTCACCAGGATGATCGTGCTGATCAAGGGGCTGCGCACCTCCAGCCCCTCCACGCCAGCCGGCAGCCACACGGGGGAGGAGAGCTTCAGCACCCCATAGCCCGCGAAGAAGGCCAGGAAGATCACACTCTCCGAGCACAGAAAGATCACCATGCCGGTAAGGTTGTGGCCACCATGATGGGATCCCCGATCGGATCTATCGCCGCTGCCGCTGCCGGGGGCGGGCGGGGCGCCGGGCTCGGGGAGGGGCGTGCCGCTCATCGTTCAGGCCTCCAGGGCGCGGCGCACATAGCGCTCCTCGTCGGCGACGAGGGGCCGCTCGAGGCCGTAGCCATAGGGGCGATTGAGCACGGTGGGCACATCGTCCTCGAAGTTCTCCAACGGCGGCGGCGAGGGCAGCAACCACTCCAGACCGATGGCGTTCCAGGGGTTGGGCGGTGCCTTGGGGCCCCGCGCCCAGGAGCTCACCAGATTCAGCAGAAAGGGGATGGTGGCAACACCCAGCAGGAAGGCGCCGAGGCTGGCCAGCACATTGGCGAGGGCAAATTCCGGGTCGTAGGAGGCGACGCGGCGCGGCATGCCCATCAGGCCAGCCCAATGCATGGGCAGGAAATTGAGAGTGCTGCCGATAAAGGTGAGGACGAAATGCAGCTTACCAAGCCCTTCATAAAGCATCTTACCGGTGAATTTGGGAAACCAGTGATAGATGGCGGCAAACACCCCAAAGCTGATTGTGTTGAAGAGCACGGTGTGGAAGTGGCCGACGACGAAGTAGGTGTTACCCACATGGATGTCGATCGGCACGGTCGCCAGCATGATGCCGGTGATGCCGGCGAAGATGAAGTTCACCAGAGCGCCAAGGCAGAACAGCATCGCCGTGGTCAGCCGCAGTTTGCCGCGCCAGAGGGTGGCGATCCAGGCAAACACCTTGATGCCGGTCGGCACGGCGATCAACATCGTGGTGACCATGAACAGGTTGCGCATCCACAGCGGCGTACCGCTGTAGAACATGTGATGCACCCAGACGATCAGGCTCAACACCGTGATCGCAAAGGATGCCAGGGCAACCAGCTCGTAGCCGAACAACGGCTTGCGGCAATACACCGGGAACAGCTCGGAGAAAATGCCGAACACCGGCAACACCATCACATATACAGCGGGGTGTGAGTAGAACCAGAAAAAGTGTTGATAGAGCATCGGGTCACCGCCGCCCTCCGGACGGTAGAAGGCGGTGCCGAAGCTGAGGTCGAACAGCAGCATCACCGCGCCGCCCGTGAGCACCGGCAGCCCCACGAGCTGGATGATCTGGGCGGCAGCGGCGGTCCAGCAGAAGATCGGCATCCGGAACCAGGTCATCCCCGGGGCGCGCAGGCGCAGGATCGTGGTCACGAAGTTGACGGCGCCCAGGATCGAGGAGATGCCGGAGAGGGCTACCGCCAGGATCCAGAGGAATTGCCCGTTGAAGAAATGGCCCAAGGGGTTCTGGGTGCTGAGCGGGGGATAGGCCCACCAGCCTGATGAGGAGGGGCCCCCCGGCACAAAGAAACTGGCCATCAAGATGATGGCGAAAACGGGGAAGATCCAGAAGGCGATCGCGTTCAGCTTCGGGAAGGCCATGTCCGGGGCGCCGATCATGGTGGGGATCAGCAGGTTGTTGAAGCCGTTGAGGATTGGGAACAGAAACAGGAACAACATCACTGTTCCGTGCATGGTGTAGAGGCCGTTGTACACGCTCGGATCAACGAGATCCGCCTCTGGTGTGATCAGCTCTCCCCGCATGATCATGGCCAGCAAGCCGCCTACCAGCAAGAAGAAGATGGAGAGCGCGATGTATTGAATGCCGATCACCTTGGCGTCGGTGTTGAAGCTGAAGAAGCGCCGCCAGTTGTCCGGCGCTCCCGGCACCGGATGGGGGGCCCGCAGGATGCGCGGGTCATAGGGAACGGAAGGCGTCATGGCGGGGGAGGATCGGGGCGCGGGTCGGGATGGGGGAAGGCTTCAGGCGTCGTGGGGGCTGGCTGCATCCAATCCGACATTCACCAGCGGAGGCGCTGCCGGAGGCACCACGGCCCAACCGTGATCACCGCGGGCGAGGCGGCGTTGGTAGAGCTCGCTGGCCTCGTTCCAGCTGGGCCTGAGCGGCGCGGCGGCGGCCTGCTTCAACCAGCTCTGGTAATCGGCTTCGCTCTGCACCACCACCAGGCTCTGATTGCTGGCGAAATAGCCTCCGCTGAACATCGAATCGCGCAGTCGGTAGCGGCCGATGCGGGTGGGGGTGAGCCGGTAGGCGATGACGCTGCCGGGGACGATGTCCTGCTTGAGGCGGAAGGCGGGGATGTAGAAGCCATGCAGCACATCCAGGGAGATCAGCTCGAAACGCGCCGGCCGGTTCAGCGGCAGGTGAAGCTCACTGCTGCGCACCCCCTCCGGATACACAAACTCCCACGACCACTGGCGGGCGATCACCTGGATCGGTCCCACCGCCTGCTGCCCATCGCTCGGGGCGTTGGCGGCCACCCGCAGGGCCTGGTCGGCGCTGCTGACGCGCTCCTTGCCGCCGAGGCTGGCCAGGGTGGCGTTGATGCCGATCGCGTGCCAGGCGATGGCCATCACGATCAGGAACGGGATCACCGTCCAGATGATCTCCAGGGTCCAGTTGCCCTCGATCGGGGCGCCGTTGTCGAGGTCGTACTTGTCGGCCCGCTGGAACAGCACGGCCCAGAGGATCACCTCCAGACAGCCCAGGAACAGAAAGCTGCCGATCCCCGTTTCCAGGGCGAACAGGCTATCCACATGGGGCGCAGCGCTGGAGGCCTGCAAGGGCAGCCAGCTGGGGGCCTGCTGAACCATCCACAGGCTGATGGCCAGGTTCACGGCTAGAGCGATCGTGATCAGCAGGATCGCCCCCAGCGGGCGGCTGGGCTTCGGGGAGAGGGTGCTCATGGCAGTGCCTGGCGCAGATCGATCCCGGCGGCCAGCAGCTGATCGGCGGTGATATGCACGCCGAATTCGGCTGCCAGCTCGGCGCCGAGGGTGCCGTGCAGGCCGATGATCGGGAACAGGGCCAGACCCGTCAGCAGGTAGAGCCACTGCACCTGGCGGCCCATGTCGCGGCGCCAAAGAAAGCGCTGGAAGCCCCGCCAGACGGTCATCAGCACGATCACCAGCAGGATCATGACGCCGCCGACGCCGTGCCAGAGCATGGTTGCCATGCTCTGGAGGCCGAGCGCACTGGTGACGCCGGCGATCGGTTCGGCCAGCAGCATCTCGTAGAAGCCCGCCGCCACGGTGAAAAAACTCACCAGGCAGCAGGCCAGAAGGTTGTACCAACCCACGTCATGCAGGCCGGCGCGGGTGACCGGCAGGGCTAGGAAGCGGAACAGCCGCTTCTCAAGCGGATAGAGCGAGGCGGCGAGATCAAAGGCGATGGCGATCACGAACAGGCCGATGGTGAAATGCACCAGATTCGGGTGAATCGGTAGCGGGTAGGGGAGGCCATTCGCTCCGAGTCCAGGGCTCAGCTGCTCGATCGGCGCCGGTTGGCTTAGATAGCTGAACGCCATCACACCGCCCCTGCTCGAATCGCCTGCACCACCGGCACGGTGTGCAGCCCATACACCCAGATCAGCTGGTTGCCGAGCGTCACCTGCACCACCACCAAGAGCGCCAGCACGCCGCCGGCCGCTAAAAATGGCAGCGGCAGATTCTGGGGATCGCGGCTGCGGATCACGTAACGCCAGCCGGTGAGCACCGACAGTACCCCGGCTAGCGACCAGCCGAGCGTGCTATGCAGATTGAGAATTTCGCTGGCTTGGCCATAGGGCTCCGCCAGTCCTGCCTCGATCTGGCCAAAGATGATCGCCACAAAGATTGCCAGGGTTGCAATCAGTAGATTCCAGAAACTGACTTCAAACAGGTTGCTGCGATGGGTCAATACTCCGATGAGATCAAAAATCACAGCGATGAGCGCCATCGCGATCACAAAGTGCACCACGATTGGATGGATGGTGTCCATCCATGGCAGGTTGTGTTCGTTGAGCGGTGGCAGCAACGACTGCATCGGCACCCTGGCCCCAGGACGTCAAGCTGAGCCTGGCCACGGCTGATTCAGCTGTCCGCAGCTCGTCACGTTTCGCCATGGTGGAGTGAGGAGATGCTCACGCCGTGGCTGGCGCTGCGTCCTCCTGATGCCGACACTGGCCTGCACCCGACACTTCTGAGGCCATGGTCCCAGGCCAGCAATCTCCCTGATCGGTGAAGGGATCCATGCTCCAGGACGCAACGCTGCCTCCGGCCGCATCCTCTGGCAGTCGCAGGCGGGGTTAGCGTCGAGCCCAAGCGAAAACCTGCGACCCGTTTCAGCCCAGGCTGGTTTAGTGACGCTTGGCAAGCTCGCCTTGCGAACGCACAGATCCGCGGGCCTCACAGGCCTGGGCTGCTCTGCATGATGCCCCCGTCGGCAAAGATCGTGGTAGCGGTGATGTAGCTCGCTGCATCGCTGGCCAGGAAGCCCACCACCTTGGCGATCTCTTCGGGCTGGGCCATCCGGCCCAGGGGAATGGCGGCATTCAGCTTGGCCAGGAGCTCCGGATTGTTCATGGTCACGTCGTTGATCGGCGTGGCCACAGCGCCCGGGCCCACATTCACGATGGTGATGCCGTGGGGCGCCAGCTCTAGAGCCGCGGTGCGGGTGAGCATGCGCACACCCCCCTTGGCGCAGCAGTAGGGGGTGTTGTCGGGCATCGGCCAATCCTCATGCACCGACGAGATATTGATAATGCGGCCGCCACCGCCCTGGGCGATCATCTGCTTGGCGGCGAACTGGGTGGCGAAGAACACGCCGCGCAGGTTCACATCCAGCACCGTGTCGAAGTTCTCCGGGGTGGTGGTGAGGATTGAGGTGCGGGTCTCGACACCGGCGTTGTTCACCATCACGTCGAGGCGGCCATATTTCTGCACGGTGGTATCCACCAGACGCTGCAGATCAGCCAGCTTCGCAACGTCGGCCTGGACACCGAAGCTGCTGCCGCCGTAGCTGCCGATCGTCCGTTCCAGCTCCTCGGTGGCCTCCGGATGGGAGCGATAGTCGATCACCACCTTGGCGCCGAGCTCGGCCAGATACTCCACGATCGATTTGCCGATGCCGCTGTTGCCGCCGGTGACGATCGCCACCTTGCCCTGCAGAAGCGTGGACAGGGTCTTGTTGGCCAGGGGATTGGTGCTGGTCATGGGGTGGGGAAACAGGCCATCTGCCGTCTATTGCACCATAATCACAGAAGCCCGGCAGGGCCATGTGTTGTGGTAAATCTCCTCATGCCCGATCGGAACGGGGCCTTCAACCGCTGACAGCAGCTGAGAAGGGAGCGCACGTTATTCAGGGCAGCTCGAACAAGATGCAAGACACTTGCTTGAAGCATGATTGCCGTTGTGATTCGTAGAAGGAGGTGCGCCAACCGTGGCTGCGAGGGTCTTGTGGGATGATCAGCAATGGGTGGCCAAGCTCTAGGATAAACAGCCGGTTCACAAGGCCCTGGCTGAGTCAATCCCATGGTAAACATCCGCTCGCGTCTTGGTCAGGGCTATGCGCAGGAGCGCAAGGACAATGCGGAGCGCAATGACAATGCGGGGCGCAAGGGCAATGCGGAGCGCAAGACCAATACAGGGCGCTAGAGGATCGATCCGTTGATCCTCTTCAAAAAGCCCCCTTCTCTAACCGCGGTTTAAGCTTAGCGATAAAGAGCTTAAGTTCCCAGTGAATGACAGCAGGATCTGTTGAGCAGTTTGGTGGGCTCGCTGTGATGAACATTTCAGCTGCAACTACAGTCGCCTTCTTGCGCCAGCGACTGGGCAAGGCTGCGGTTCAAGAGGCGCGCTTCGAGATGGTTGAGACCTGCCTCCGCTGCCAAGCTCTGCAAGCCCGAGGCGGCCTGATCAGCGACGCTACTCTCGTCGCCCTTCCCAATGCCGGCTCCAGCGTGCCGCCAAACGGCAGATGGAAGTGCTCGATTGCGCGCGGCGCTTCCGTGAGAAAAGAATCCCAACCATGGATCAGGGTTGACTGGATATGCAGGTCCTCTCGCTTAACTCGCCTGGCATCCAGGCTGAGATTGACAGCCAGGTGGCGATTCGTAAGCGCTTTGCTGGCTGGGCAGCCCTGCCCCTGCAGGATCCCAGTGCAGCGGCCAATGAATTGGAGAGAACCGTGAGGGACGATGGCTTTTGCGGGGCCCACATCAATGGTCATTGTCTTGGGAAATATCTCGACCATCCCGATTTTTTAATGTCGTCTGGGAGAGGGCGGCTGCACGGGACGGCAAGACAGTGGCTGTCGCCAAGGACACGGCATCGTTGCATCGCCATGCAATGCTTCATCCTGAGATTCATCTGCTGACAACTGCCAAGGAATCCGATGGAGATCACTTAGCGCTTGCCGGAAAAGTTAACGGTGTTGCCAGCGACAACCTCGCCATCGAGGGTCTCCTTGCTACCTTGTCCAAGTCAGACGATGCTCAGCTCAGGACGATGGATGTTCCCTCCGAAAAGTTGTTCAGAGCCTCCAGGCCGTTCTGACTCTCTCGGTTTTTGTTCACTGGTCCATGGCCCCCTGATCAACTTCTGTGCTGCGGCGCAGCCGATCCTGTGCACTGCTGCCCCCTAACGGCAGGTTGCTGGCCAGGCTGGTTGTGCCCAAACGCGTCTCGAATCTCTGCTTCGGCGATCGCTACGGCAGGCGGCTGTTTTTGTGCGACTCCCCCAGCCACCCAACGCTGTAGTCCCCGCAGGCAACCGCTCAGCTCTGCCCCCGCCCAGCAGCGCCCCGCCCGCGAGCGAGCCCCAGCCCCTACCCGCGAGCGAGCTGCAGCCCCCGCCCGTGGGGCCGACCAGAACCCCTCCGATCCCCCTCTCCACCATGGATCTTCCCCATCTCGAGGCTGTCGGTTTCAGCTGCGCCGACGCCGACGCCACCGCCGCCTTCTTTGTCGACAGCCTCGGCGGGCGGCTCCTGGGCGATCTCCTGGAGGTGGACGGCGGCCCCTACACCGCGCTGATCGGCCTGCCGGGGGCCCGGCTACGGCTGCGACGGCTGGCGCTCGGGGCTGAAGTGCTGGAGCTCACCGAAGTGCTGGATCCGGGCCCCGGGGCCCACCCCGGCCAGCCGATTCCCGCCGACTCGCGCAGCAATGACCGTGGATTCCAGCACATCTGCCTGGTGGTCAACAGCATGGAGGCGGCCCTGGCGGGGCTGCGGCCAGCCCTCGACTCCGGCCGGATCACGTCGATCTCGACGACGCCGCAACGGCTGCCTGATTGGAACTCAGCCGCTGCGGGAATCGTTGCCTACAAGTTTCACGACCCCGAAGGCCATCCGCTGGAGCTGTTGGAGTTCCCGCCGGACAAGGGCGACGCCCGTTGGCATCGCGCCGGGCCGGGGCCGCTGTTGGGTATCGACCACAGCGCCATCGGCATCGCCGACACCGCCCGCAGCGTTGCTTTTTATGCGCAGCTGCTCGGGCTGCGCCATCTGTCGGATGGGGAGAACAGCGGCCCGGAGCAGGATGGGCTTGACGGTCTCAGGGGGGTGCGGGTGCGCATCAGCGCCCTGCGTTGCCAGCGGGGCCCCGGCATCGAATGCCTGAACTATCTCAGCCCTCCCGGCGGCAGTCCGCTACCGCGGAACCTGGGCCCGCAGGATGCAGCGCACTGGCAGCTGCGCCTCCTGCTGGCCGACCTCGAGACCGTAGCCAAGAGCGCGAGCGCCTATGGCGGCTGGCTGATCTCCCCCGGCATCGTCGACCTGGCCGATCAGGCACCCCTGTTCGGAGCCCGGTGGGCCCTGCAAGTGGCGGATCCCGATGGCCATCGGCTGCAACTGTTGCAGACACCCGTGCAGGGTTGAAGCAAGCCGACCGTAGGGTTGGCTGGAATCGGATCGCGATCGGAGATCGCTGTACAGCACAACCGCACATCTTTGGCAAGGTTGGTGGCGAAACCGTCGGGTCCATGGCCAGACTGGAAGGGTTCAGCCCTTCGCTCCATGGTTGCCTTTCGTTCAGCCCGGCGTGTTCTTGTGGGAGCTTGCGCCGCCTCTGTCTTGGGTCTCTGCTTCAGTTCCCAAGCTCTGGCGGGCAGCAAGACTCTTGATGGAGTGAAAGCGCCAGGCAGCGTCAAGGATTCGCCCTATGCCGCAGCGGTGGACTCGGATGGCGCGAAAGCCCCCGGAGCCACCAGCAAGCCCAAGAACCCCACGGAAGCCATGGGGGGCACGAAGGCGGCCGGCAGCAGCAAGGATTCCCCCTATGCGGCAGCCAAAGACGACACCAGCATCACCAACGTGCCCACGTTGAAGCGGTTGTGGACTCTGGTGGTGCCGATTGGCTTGGCGGCTGGCAGCTACATCTGGCTGCGCAGCCGCGAACGGGGCTCGTTCAGCTGAATTGCATCTCGGAGCTGGAGGGGATCAATCCTCTCCAGCCTCCAGGAGATGGCGCTGCACCCAGCCAGCCAGCACGGCTCCCGCGATCGGCGCTAACCAGAACAACCACAGTTGGGCCATGGCATCTCCGCCTACCCAAACCGCCACACCCGTGCTGCGAGCGGGATTCACCGAGGTGTTGGTGATGGGGATGCTGATCATGTGGATCAGCGTGAGGGACAGGCCAATGGGCAGGCCCGCAAAATCCTTGATGGCATCTTTATGGGTTGTGCCGAGGATCACCAACAGGAAGATAAATGTGAGCACGATCTCGATGATCAGAGCTGCCCAAAAGCCATAGCCACCAGGCGAGTGGGCACCAAAGCCATTGGTGGCCAGCGGATTGCTGCCGGTGAGCTGAAAGCCTTTGCGACCGGCGGCGATTGCCAGCACAAATCCTCCCGCAACGATAGCGCCGAGCACCTGGGCAATCATGTAAGGAACCAAGTGGGCGCCAGGAAAGCGACCGCCGGCCCACAGGCCGAAGCTCACGGCCGGATTAATGTGACACCCGGAAATGCGGCCGATCGTATAAGCCATCGTCAGCAGCGTCAGGCCGAAGGCGAAGGACACACCAAAGAAGCCGAGACCGAGAGGGTTGCTGTCGGCTTGGGCGTAGGGAAACACCGCCGCGAGCACGGCGCTGCCACAGCCGCCCAGCACAAGCCAGAAGGTGCCGATGAACTCAGCGAGAAATTTTTTGGAAAGCGGGATCGGGACTGCCATGCGGCGGCGCTTGTTTCGGCTTCGACATCATAGCCAGTATGTCAAGTTTGCCTGGCTCGATGTCAGCGAACCCTGCCCAGGCGTTACGGGCTCTGACGTGACAGGCTCTGGCGGGTTAGCACCCGCCTCGACCTGAACAAACGCCATGGTGGCCATGGCGTTGCCGCTGCCCTCTGGTGAAGCCGCTTTGCTGATCAGCCGAATTGGCCGGAGTCGACCCACTCATTTTTGAGTAGCGACCACCAATCGGTGGCCAATCCCGAGAGAACATATTGATAGGGCAGCCAGCCATAGCCCTCACTGCCCCATTTGGATCCCCAGGAGTTGCGGATCAGCAGGGCACCGGTGGTTTCCGTGGCGCCTCGGTTGCTGTTTTTGATTTTGAGATTATCGTCGTAGCCAACGGCATCGACCGCATGACCGCCAGCCACCCTCTCCCCCGGGGTTGGGAAAGGAATCTTGCCACCACTGGCTTTGGCCTGGCTGATTGAGTTGTAAACCGTGAACCCAAACATGGAAGGTAATCCTGCGGCCAGGGCTGTCTTGATCTGGGTGAGCAAAGTCGCTGGCATGCTGCCGGGAGGGTCGAGCCGGTAATAGGATATGGCTTGGTAGTTTTGGGCAAACGAATAACAGAATGCCGATGGCTCTTTGTCGAAGTCGGCGATTAGGTATGGGTAGTATTCTTCGGGAGGCGTGCCGAATAGAGTCAGCGCTTGCATGGTTGAACGCAGGAAGGCGCCCGTGTCTCCGCTCCAATGCAGAAGATTGCGGGTTACTTTGTACAGGAACAGGCGCGAGCTATCGATGTGTTTGCCGAAGGCTCGGCGTTCGAAATATTCCACCAGGCCGACGCCAGCGTGGGCCGTGCAGGAGCCGATGGTTTCTTGATTTTCAATCGGAGAGCACCACGGCCTGAGGTCGACGCTGTTGGGTAGCGTTGCTGTTGAGGCTTTGCTCCCCGAATGCCCAACCTTGCCGAGCATTTGCTTGACGGATGGCTGGCCGAGGCTTTTTAACCTGGTTGATGCCACATCACTTTGGGAGGTGATGTCTCGGATATCGGGATAGTCGGGAAGCCACCCCATGCTGGGGATGATCAAAGATTCGCTCATCGTGGATCCTCGTTAGGATTGACGCTTCAGGCTAAGCGCGGGGCTTTGGGGTGTAAGTCAGCTTTACAAGGATTGATCTGATTCCGCTGGGCTTAGCTCTGGAGTGCTGCAGGCTCTCTCTTGAGTGGCTAGCAAGCCCCTTTCGCCGCAAGCCATCAGCTCGCCATGGGGCAGCTGCCTTGCAGCAATTCTGCTGCAGTTCGACAGATCGGTGTGTTGCTCTTGACCCTTCAGTGGTCCCAGCACGACGGACGGCTTGCTGCACAATCGCAGCGGATGTTGATGGCACTTTCCCAGCGTGCGAGCTTGCAGGTCAGCGCCATTAGCATGGACCTTTTGGCTATTCTTGCCTTGCTGGGCCGGATTCCTTGCCCAAGCTTCATACCCTACGCTGCTTATCCCACGCTTGATGCCGCACGCTTCACTCGAGTTTCTGGGTGCTGCCTCCGGTAGCTGTTGAAGTTCCATGATCCCATTCACGCCTGGAAAAATGGATGGATCATCGAGGGCCGTAGCCACAGCGCATTTGGGATGGGGCGGATGTAATCACGCCGACGTGCCATCGCTGACTGCCCCGGGGAGCGGCTGCTTTGAGCTGCTTGCCTGTAAGATGATTGTGCTTGATTTCTCTGTTGTTGCCCCTTGTGGACCCAGCGCGGCTCCTCAGCGGCTGCAGCGCCAGCCTCCCCCGATCCATGTCAGTGCTCGGACGCCAAGCCATTCTCAGCGCGATTGAGCAGGGCAGTATCACCATCACGCCGTTCACGCCGGAGCTAGTGGGGCCTGCCTCGATTGATCTCACCTTGGCCAATACCTTTCGCGTGTTCCGTAAGGTGCATCAGGTGATCGAAGTAAGGGAGAACACCGATTATCGCCAGCTCACCGAGAAGATGGAGGTGCCCGCTGGCCAGCACATCCTGATCATGCCTGGTGAAACAATTCTCGGCATCACCAAGGAGCGCCTGCGCTTGGGGCCTGGCCTGTGCGGCTGGCTGGAAGGTCGCAGCCGCTATGCGCGCCTCGGCCTGATGGTGCACATCAGCGCCCCGTTCATGGGGCCCGGTATCGACAGCCAGCAGGTCTTGGAGATGAGCAACTTCGGCCCCGCTCCCTTGGCCGTCTATCCCGGCACGCCCATCTGTCAGTTCGTCTTTCAACGGCTCGACGGTGAGGAACGCTACGAAGGATGCTTCGCGGGGCAGACGGAGGTCAGCTTTTAGTCGCCGCGTGCTGGCTGCCCTCCAGCCCCGATGTCCTTCACCATCGCCCGTCGTTCGGCGTTGCCTGCCCAGAGCATGTCGTCAAGGTTGCGGCTGCCACTGTCCGGTGGGCCATCGCCATAGCGCAGGCGCTGCACCTGCTGGCTGAAATCAGCCACGCCGCTGTGGATCAACGCCAGCAGCTGCTCCACCAGCAAGGCGCAAGCCAATTCCGTCCGATCCAGCCGCAGCCGCAGCCTCAGCCTCAGCCGCTCGGCACCGCCTCAGCCCCCATCCCAGCCGCGCAGCGCCAGCTTCCCCAGGGTGCGACCCCGGCGCAGGCGCTCGTGGGCCTGCTGCAGGGTCTCCACAGCGATCGGCTCGAAGCAGCGCGACAACGTGCTGCGCAGCTCACCGCGCTCCACCAACCGCGCCACCCGCTCCAGGATCTTTCCCTGCTCCGCCATGTCGGCGGTCTGGAAGCGCGGGCGGGTGAACATGAACTCCCAATGGAAGCTGGCGCTTTTGGCCTTGAGCCGATCCAAATCCAGGGGGCGGCGGTTGCCCACGATCGCCACGATCGCCCCGCGGGGCAGGAGCAGGTCCGCCATGGCGTCCCAATAGGCGTCGGTGTCGGCGAAGTTGGCCAGGTGGCCGACGCCCTCCAGCCCCAGCTGCCTCAGCTGGCCGAGCAGCGGTTGGCTGTGGTCCAGCACCGCCTCCGCCCCGAGACGGCTCACCCAGGCCTTGCTTTCCGGCCGCGATGCGGTGGCAATCACCCGCAGGCCGGCGCGGCGGGCCAGCTGAATGGCGATCGACCCCACGCCGCCCGCCGCGCCGATGATCAGCAACGGCTTGCCCGCGTCGCTGCCCTGGTGGTCGAGGCCCAGCTTCTCGAACAACGCCTCCCAGGCCGTCAGGCTCGTGAGTGGCAGCGCCGCCGCCTCCGCCCACGAGAGGTTGGGTGGACAGGGGCCGGCGATGCGCTCATCCACCAGCGCCTGTTCGGCGAAGCAGCCCGGCCGGGTGATGTCCCCCGCGAAGAACACCCCGTCGCCGCTGCGAAACCGGGTCACCGCCTCGCCGGTCGCCTCCACCACCCCGGCGGCGTCCCAACCCAGCAGCATGGGTTCCGCATCACGGGCCAGTCCCCCCCACACCTTCAAGTCGACTGGATTCACCGCCACCGCCTGGATGCGCACCCGCAGGTCCCGGGGACCGGGCTCCGGCTGAGGCAGCCGCCGCTCCAGCAGCTGGCCGTTGGGATGGTCCGCGTCGGCCGGGGCAGCAAGGAAAGCGCGCATGCGTTGCGGCGTTGGGCAGTCTTGGATCCTGACTCAGCCGCGGGTGCGCATCCAGGCGGTGGCGGAGTGGTGGGGCCGCCAGGATCCCTGCGTTAGGGTCGCAAGCCGTAGGACCGCGCCCATGGCCAGCCCCAGCCGCCATCGCGATGGCCTGTGGCTGCTGCTGTTCTGGTTGGTCGGCGTCGGGCTCGATCTGCTCTGGTTGCGCCTCAATACCCTGCCGCCGGCCTGGGATCAGGGTGATCACCTCAGCCGAGCCTTCGGCCTGCTGCGGGTGCTGCAGCAGGCAGAACCATGGTCGGGCGGTTGGTGGCATCGCCTCTGGGCCGAAGCCCCCAGCTACCGCGGGCCCCTTACCGGCCTGGTGTCGGCGCCGGTGCTGCAGCTTCTCGGGCCTAGCTACAACAGCGCCGTGCTGGCCAACAGCCTGTTTCAGGCGTTGTTGATGCTCAGCCTGTATGGCCAGGGGCGCCTGATGCAGGGGCGCCAGATGCAGGGGCGCCGCGTTGGCCTCTGGGCCGCGGCCCTCTCCGGCCTGGCGCCAGCGCTGCTCAATCAGCGCAGCGACGTGCTGATCGATTTCAGCCTCACCGCCGTGGTCAGCGCCTGCTGGTGGCTGTTGAGCTGGAAGGTGCTGCGCCATCCCCGCCCCGGCTGGATCTGGAGCCTGCTCGTCGGCGTCGGCTTGGGCCTGATCACGCTGACGCGCGCCACCGGGCTGCTGTTGCTTTGGCTGCCGCTGTCGCTGTTGGCGCTGCGCCTGCTGGCCCAGCTGCGCCGCGGCCGCTGGAAACCGTTGGCGGAGACGCTGCTCGCCGCCGCCGCTGCCCTGGTCGTCGCCGGCCCCTGGATCGGCCAGAACTGGCTGACGATCCTCACCAGCGTGAACATGGCCCACCGCTGGGGGACCGTCTACCAGGAAGGCCTGGAGGCCACCACGCTTCAGGGTTGGCTGTGGTACCCGCGCATGCTGCCGGCGATGGCGGGGGCCCTGATGGTCACGGTCGTGCTGGCGGGCGGCCTGCTGGCCTGGGCTCCCTGGAGCCGCCGGCCCCTGCTCCCCAGGCCCCCGCTCCCCAGGCCGCAGCATCCTTGGCGGCTGATCTGGTGGCTCAGCTTTCCCCTCGGCGCCTTGCTGCTGGCCACGCTGATGACCACCAAGAACATCCGCTTCGGCCTGCCCCTGGTGCCCCAGCTGCTGTTGGGGCTGGCCCTGGTGCTGGCCAACGTGCGTGGCCCCTGGGCGCCGCCCTGGCGGTTCGCTGTGGTGGCGGTGGGGATCTGGGGAGTGCTCAGCAGTCAGTTCGGCCTGAGCCCCAACACCTCCGGCTTCTCGCCAAGGCCCCCCAGCAACGCCGGCCACTGGCCCCTGGCCGAGATCATCGGCCAGATCCGCTCCTCCTCCCCCGGCCAGCTGGCCACCGTGGTGGTGGTGCCGGACAGCAACATCCACCTCAATCCGTTCAACCTCGATGCCGAGGGCCGTCGCCAGGCGTTCAGCGTGGCGGCCCGGCAGAGCGTGGCCACGGCCGAGCAGATGGCCGATGAGCTGGCGGGCTTCGACTGGTTCCTGTTGCAGGGGAACCTGCCCGGCCAGCCCAACGAGGCCCTGCTGAGCTCCCTGGTGCGGCGCTCCCCAGCGCTGCGGGAGGTGGGCAGCTGGCCCTTGCCCGATGGCGGCCGCGCCCAGCTGTTCCACAAGCGATTGCCGGGGCTGGAGGTGGAGCCGGCGGCCTGCCCCCCCGATGGCCGCCCCCAGCTGCGGCTCTCCGGCGAAGCCGCCGGCGGCCTGCGAACCACGGAGCTGGTGGCGCCCGCGGCCTTGCTGCGCCAAGGACCGCTGCTGCTGGCTCCCGGCGCCGACCACGCCATCGGCCAGGGGCTGCTGCGCCCCCAGGGCGAAGGTTGCCTGCGGGTGCGCGACACCTTGCAGATCTCCCCCCACGCCAGCCGCGCCGCGCC
>JBIIIX010000243.1:0-4668 GCA_044234415.1 Cyanobium sp. | reverse complement strand
ATGTCGGGATCCTCGGCGGCGCGCTTTTCTAGGGTTGGTCGATCGAACACATCGACAATCTGCACGTTGTAGCCCTGGCGCTTGGCCGCGATCGGGGTGAAGTATGGAGCGATTTCCAGGCCGCGATCCCCCTTGCCTTTGCCAGCCAGGATGAACTCGGAGCGGCTGGGACCGCTGTAACGCCGACCCTCGCTTTGCCCGTGGTGGAGCCAATGCTGTTCGAGTTGGTCATCGCTGAAATGGGCCAGATCCCGGTTGATCTCGCGATATCTCTGGTGAGAAAAATCTGGAGGTAGCATTGCAACACCGTGGCCCTCTGCCACTCTAGGCGAGGCCAACCTCGATCGGAATGCTTGCGGCTCACCGCCCGGGGAGGCCAAGCCCCAGCCATTGCGGCCAACCCCAGCGCTAGCCGGTTGACTCAAGCGGGGCAGCCAGGGCGGTGCCCACGGGTCCGGAGGCTGCTCCAGGAACAGCTGCCGCAGCCGGTTGGTCAGCAGGAACCACGAGCGGCGCACGGCTCACAGCTCACAGCTCACAGCTCAGCCAAACTAACCGCGATGGCTCAGAAGCTGATGTAAGGCATTTCGGGAAAGATGCCGGCCATGAGAAGTGATTCGCTTCCATCACGATGGGATTGGAGAAGTAGCTTAACTGCCGCTATCCACACCGAGAACACAGGGCAATTTCTGCAGGCGGCGGCCTGATCGTGGCGCGGCATTCACGCCCAGGGCCTCCATACCCTCACCCCGCTGGGGGCCTGGCCCAGGCCCGCCCCGCCAAGGCAGGCCTGGGATGCTGCCACGGCCTACCGTGCGTTCAGGAGCAAGAGTTAGCCCCCATCTGATGTTGGCATCCCTCGATTCGGCTCAGAGCCTGGCCATCATGTTTGCTGTGCTGGTCTATGGCTTCGCCAAGGGGGGTGCCGGTGCTCCGCTCAGCGCCATTTGCGTCCCGGTGATGAGCCTGGTGCTGCCTCCCTTCCAGGCCGCGGCGATCCTGCTGCCGTTGCTGCTGGTTCTTGATGCCCTCGCCCTGCTCAGTTTCCGCGGCTGTTTCGACCGACACCAGTTGCGTTTGCTGTTGCCACCGGCACTGCTGGGCATGGTGGTGGCCGCCTTCGTGGGCCATTGGCTTTCCGATGACGGATTGCGCCTGCTGATTGGCGGCATCTGCCTCGGTTTCGTGCTGTTGAGGCTGCTGCGCCGCCCCGAATCGGCATCGGTTGCACCCCCCTCAGCGGCGGCAGGGGATGCCCTCGGTCGCTGCTGGGGGGGACTGGCTGGATTCACCAGCATGCTGGTGCACGCCGGCGGGCCGCCGGTGATGGTGCATCTGATGGGTCAGGGGCTTGAGCCACGCCTGCTGGCCGGCACCCAGGCCTGGTTGTTCGCTGCCCTGAATGCCAGCAAGGTGATCCCATTCATCGGTTCGGGGCAGCTGGATCTGGCCACCTTGAAACGATCGCTGCTGTTTGTGCCGCTCACCCCGATCGGCATCGTGTTGGGCCAGCGCTTCTTGCGCACCACCTCCAGGGACATGGTGTACCGCGTCTTCAGCGCCGCCCTGCTGATCAGCGGTGGGCTGCTGCTCTGGCAGGGCGTTCAGGGGCTGCTGCGCTCGGCCTGAACCGCGCTTTCAGGAGCGCTGGCCAGGTGCCCGCCGCAGCCAGTCCACGCTGACCCGCAGAGCCTGCTGCAAGGCGGCTGGATCAACAGCGCGGGACTCCAACGAGGGCTCCCTCAGGCCCACCGCGCACTCCAGGATCCACGGCCCCCGGAAGCCGATCGCCGCCCACGCCTTCCCGTAGCTCTCGAGAGCGATGCCGCCCCAAACCGGCGGGTTGGCCCACCTGCCGCCACTCCTGAGCCAGGCGAGAGCGCGGGCCCATGGGCGACACCAGCGCGGCCGAGCATCGGCAACAGCGCCCACAAGCGGAGAAGGGGTCCGATCACCAGAGTTCGCCATCAACGCATTGGCCGAGAGTGTTCGCCGCTAGGCGCCAATGCATAGATATAAAGCTTCCCTGACAATAATTGCTGTGCGGTCATCCAGGCGAGAAGATAATAGCTGAATCGGTCACTTCAAGCATGGCAGAAAAAGACGCCTGGGACAAGCTTGAGCTTATATTCAAGAACTCGATTCTTGGATTGATACCTTTTGTCATGGGAGTGACTGCAAACGGTGTCGCCGATTCCCTCAAGCGTGGGCAGCTGATTCAGTGACTCGTCGACAATCTGTCGCAGCGTGATGCGAAGAGGGATATTGCTCTAATCGCCATCAATGATGCGATCACAGCCAAACAGAAATGCAGTGTTCTTGGGCTGTTTCACTGCAGTGTTGATGCCGCCAATGACCCAGTATCTCAGATTGCCTAGGTATTCGTCAGCGACTCAATTGACGAGGCAGTTGAAAAACAGCAGTCGCCAAAAGAACTTGAGGTTGCCAAGTGCATTCTTACTGAATTTGCCAGGGGCAACATACGATTCTACGAGGAAAAATTTGGACAAAAGTTTCGAGCACTCAAAGCCAATGTTCAGTCAGTTGCAATATCCAATCAAGACGCTCGACCAAGCCAGGAAGATATTGCAAAGCAGGCAAATATATCTCAGACAATCGCGGCACTCGACACAAAAAAGAACAACAGTAATGAGAGCGTGGCATTGCCAGGTGTTCGCCTCGTCTATATCCAGTATCGCAGTGATCAGGATCTTGCCAAGCGGGTGCAGGCACTGCTTATGCACAACAAATTCGCTGCACCCGGTACTGAGCGAGTCCAAGGGGCAGCACGCTCCAGCATCAGATACTCAGGTGCTGCCGACAAGCCAGCCGCAGAATCACTCCGCTTGTTGTTAACGAATCAGCTTGGCATCGCTACCGATGATCTGATCGATCTCTCCAAGACTGGTTATCGAGTACCGTCGGGGCAATTTGAGGTCTGGATCAAGTCGTTGGCTCATCTCAACCTCCAGCACTGCCATGGACTGAAGCCGCCTCCCCAGGGTTGTGCCTTGGATCCAGTGGCCCGCAGCGGCGCCTATGCCGTTGGCTTGGGTCGTTCCGTTCCTTCCTGAACCATCTCTGCGGGCATGAACCATCTCTGCGGGACCTCCATCAGCCGTGCCCCCTGTTGAAGCCTGGGTCTCGCTGGTTGTCGATTGATTCCGAGATCCCGAATCCTTCGGCCCAAGGCTTCAGAGCTTCCCCTGGCAACCCCAGGCCCAGGCCTCGGCCTCAGCCATCGGCCAGGGTCCACCAGCCGGCGGCGGGGCCGATGAAGCGCACGATGACCCAAAACAGCACCAGAGCCGCGATGCCGATCCAGGCGCCTTTGGTGCTGACCTTCACAAAGCTGTCGGCCTGCTGGCGCGTCAGCGGCAGCCAGGAGATCAAGCGCGGCGACGTGTCGACCTTGGCCGGACCAGAGGGCTGGCGGGGCTTGGTGGTGCGCGGCGGCAATCCCTGGGCGGCGCGACGCTTGGCTTCCCCCATCGGCGGCGAACGGAACAACGGAGCTCCAGGCTAAAGACCGGCCTGGACCGGCGTCGCCACTCTTGGTTGCCGCTCTTGGTTGCAACTCGTAGCCGCGACTCTTGGCCGCCGCTCTTGCATGTCAGTTGGGCAGCAAGCGCGGCAGTGCCACCCAGGGCTCGAGGGCCGTCAGCATTCGCTTGCCCCATTCCCTCCCCCGCAGGCGCCCATCCAGCACCGCCAAGCGGCCTCCGCCGCGGCGCACCCCCGCCAAGCCTCGCTGCATCCGGTTCAGGGCCTCGGGCAGCAACAGCTCCCGGAACCAATCTCGGCCTTGATGGCGCAACGCCTCCACCCGAGCGGCCATCAACGGATCCTCCAGGCTGGCGATCGGCAGCAGGCCCACCACCAGCTGGCAGGGCAATGGCAGCCTTGGCTGATGCTCTAGCCACCAGCTCCAGCCGCAGCAGATCACCCCATTGCTCTCGGGCGCCGTGGTTTCCTGGTCCACCCGGCTGCCGAACTCCGCGGCCAGGCCGCTGGCCAGCCCCTGCCGCAGCGCCGCGTCATCCACCAGGATCGCCGTGAGCCCTCCCTGTCCCAGCACCAGGCGGCGGCAGTGCTCCAGCAGGTGGTCTCCATAGCCGGGGTGGTACGGCAACGGCTGGCCCGGGGGTGCATAGAGGGGTAGGGGATCCGCCAGGGAGGGATCCCCCAGCTCCAGCTCCACCTGGGGTTGCAGTCCGAGCACCGCGGCGCCGCTGAATGGCATCGCAGCCATCCGGCCGATGCCCAGCTCCCCCGTCAGCACCGCCCCGCGACCTTTCAGCAGATCTCCGGTGGCCGCCAGCGGTTCGAGCGGCTGGGCGTGCAGATGCCAGTGCAGCAGCGAGGGCTCCACCGTGGCCCATCCGGCCCAGCCCGATTCCCCCGCCCGCTGCCAGCGGCCCCACGGCTCCGGCAGGGGATCGAGCAGCCCCAGCAGGTGGCGTAGGGGCGCCTGGTCCTCCCGGGCCAGGGGAACCGGGCCCGGGGTCTGGCGGGGATGGCCCAGCACCCGTTCGCCTAAGCGTCGGCGCAGCGTCAACAGGGCGGCCTCGGCGGCGGGATGGGCGCGGCGCAGCAGATCCCAGTGCTCGGGATCGAGCCGCACCGCCATCGCCTGGCGCAGGCCCTCCTCCAATAGCTCGGCCTCGG
>JBIIIX010000044.1:0-14696 GCA_044234415.1 Cyanobium sp. | reverse complement strand
GTGCTGGAGGCTGAGCTGCCGGGGCGGTCGGTGCCGCTGCCGCTGGTCACGGTCACCGCCGCCGACGCCGCCCTGCGGGGGAAAACCCCAGAGCAGCTAGCGATCAGCTGGCAAGAGGTGTTGCAGCGGCGCTTGCGCCACGCCCGCCGCACGATGAAGTCCGATGCCATGGGCCTGCGCCTGCGGGTGGCGCTGCTGGTGGAGCTTGGGCTGGCGGTGCTGCTGCTCGTCAGCGTGGGGCTTTGGGTCTGGGCCCGGCGACGGGAGCGCACTGGCCTCGATCCCAGCGCCCTCACCAGCGGACTGTGGCTGCAGCGGCGGTTGCGTCAGGTGGTGCTGAGTCGCCTGATCTTCGCGTTGGTGCTGGTGCAGCTGGTGGGGATGCTGGCGGTGGGCCTGGCCGCCGTGCCCGGCAACGTCCCGATGGCGTTGGATGTGCTGCTGCTGCCCTTGAAGATCGCCCTTCAGGCAACAGGCATCTGGGTGTTGATGCTGTCGGCGCGGCTGCTGTTGCGCTTTTCGCTGCGGCAGTGGGGCAGCAACCCGTTTGTGGCGCCGGAGTTGCGGTTGCGGCGCGAACAGCGGCGCCGCAACCTGTTGCAGGCGGGCGAACGCCTGATCCGCTTATCCGGTGGCCTGGTGCTGATCGTCCTGGCCATGTCCGCCATCCCCGGCTTCACCCTGTTCACCCCCGGGCCCTGGCTGGCTGGCGGCGCCCTGTTGGGCGCCCTGGCCCTGGTGTTCCAAGGCTTGCTGCGCGACTTCGCGGCGGGCCTGATCATCCTGTTCGACGACCACTACGCGGTGGGCGATTTCGTCGAGATCGATGGTCTCTCCGGAGACGTGGAGGACATCGGCGTGGTGGCAACGGTGCTGCGCAGCCTGGACGAACGGGTTGTGGTGATCCCCAACAGCCGCTGCGACCGGCTGGTGAACCACACGTTGCTGCGCTCGGGCGCCGAGCTGATACTGCCCCTGTCGCCCGCCAATCCATGTTTGGAGGTGGCGCTCAGGCTGGTTCAGGAGGAATGCGCCGCCTTCGCGGCCGAACCGCAATGGCGGCAGCTGCTGCTGGCGGAACCTGAGATCCGGGGCGTGAGTCGGGTCACGCCGCTGGCGGTGGAGCTGAGTGTGCTGCTGCGCACCCGCGCCGGACAGCAGTGGGCCGCCAAGCGGGAACTGCTGGGGCGCTTGGTGCGCCACTGCGAACGGGCCCAGGTGCCCCTCGCTCAGGCCGTGGCAGCCGCTCCAACAGCCGCTCCAACTGCTGCTGCCGATTGAAGCAGGGCCCTCCACCCAGGGCCCTCCACCAACGATCCGCCACCCGTTTTCCGGGCTGACCGCTCAGCTGCTCCAGCCGCGCCACCATCGGCCATGGCCTCGGGGCTGATCAGGAACCCTCCCAGGAACACGATCGGCTGGCGGGTGCTCGCTGAGGGAACGCTGGGCATCGAAGCCGTGGCAGAGCGCTCCGCAGGATTCCCCGCGAACCCCCGCGGCGGCTGCGCGGGGCACCCCAGGCAGAGCTGCGGGGATCTGGAGGGGGAAGAGGATCGGCGGGGTTCGCCAGCCATGGCCCACTCGGGAGCGCCGTTGCGGTGGCCGCCGTGATTCCAGGGGAGCCGTAGATGAGCTGGTCGATTCGGGTTAAACTCGAACCAGTCCAATAACCCATTCGCCAACGGGGGTGCCTCTGTATTGCAAATCGTCCGCATTTACACATCCTGAAGACAAGCAAGATCTAGCCTGGCAATCCCTGCCGTGCCAACTTGAGGACTTTGCTAGCACCTCTATCCTCCGAGGGGTTGGCGATTGGTTTTGCGATCAAATCAATCTCAAAACAATAGGCGTGAAGCGCTTGCACTTGTCCTCGCTGGACGAGCGAGTGCTGTTGATCTGCTGCAAAGCCCATTTGCGCCCCCTTCTCGCTTAAGTTAACTCATCTCGATTCGTTCATTTTTAGTCGCTTCTCCCGCATGCCCGATCCCCAACCTCTTCAATCCGAATCGGCTCAGCAATCCGCTGGCATCATGCTGTTCCGAGTTGGTGTTGCACTGCTGGTGATATTTACCATCTTGCTGCTAGCTGGGTTGTTCCCAATTAAGATCATCGACCCAGGCTGGCAGCTGCGCGTCATCCGCACGCTGGTCAACAATGGCACGATCGCTGTTCTGGGCTTGGTGTTGATCAGCCTAGCCCCAGTGATTCATCCTACCGAAACGTTGAAGAAGCGCCGTCTGCGCATTGCCAATCTCGCCGTCATCGCCAGCATTGGATATCTGTTGATTGTTCCCCTGCAGGGCATTGCTATCTGGCAAGGGTTATCCTCCTTTGGTATAAGCCAGGCCCGTCAGCTTCAAGCTGCAAAAGACAAGATTGAACTGATCCGCAAGGCTGTCAATGAGTCAGGCAACACAGCTGAACTGCAGAAGCGTCTGCAGGCGATTCCAGGGCCTTCGCTACCACCGCTGAACACCAACACCCCGATCGAGATTGTTCGCCCCCAGCTTCTCTCCCTGCTGAACACCGCCCAGGGCCAACTGCGGCAGCGCAGTGCTGGGGCTGGCCTTTCCGCTGATCGCTTGCAACAACTCGTTCAGGAATCCATCAGGGTTGGCCTCTCCGCGCTGGTGTTTGCAGCGGCCTTCGCCTGTGGTTCCGTCTGGCCTGGCGGCTCCCGCAATTTGTTTGATTCCTGGCTGAAAATTTTCTCGGCGTTGTTTGGTTGGATGCGCCCCCGCAGGCGCACAGGCAAAAAATCATCCGATCGCGAGTACTTTGATCAACTTTCCGGATCCGGCCCTCCCGATCCTGGCGATCGATGATTGGTCAGTGATCTGAGATTGGTCAGTGATCTGAACCCAACCCGGCCGAGAGCATCGGGTCAGTGCTGAAACCCTCCCTTGAACCGCTTGCCTTCGCGGAAAACCGGTTGCGTTGCGATCCCTCAGCGCCTCAAACAGCCACTGTTCAGGCTGGCCGCGACAGTGGGGCGGGAAAGCTATGGCCACGATCGTTCGGCCCTCGATCACACGGCCCTCGATCACACGGCCCCCGATCACTCGTGCCTCGATCGCGCGTGCGGGGCCAGCTCGGGAGGCGGCGGCTTGGGCAGCGATCGTTCCGGCAGCCCGAGCCCTGGGAGCCAGAGTGTGAACGCTGATCGCTCTGGCAACGTGCCCATCCGCCGGGGCCTCCTTACCGCAAGCGGTGGCCAGGCCTAATGCTTCTAAGGTTTACACCGATTCGCCGAAGCCTTCGCGGTTTCCGTCCATGTCCCTCTCCGTCTCGGCAGAGCTGAGCCGCCACGCGGCTCCCCCTGGGCCGGCCGAGGCGCGGCCAGGGGCGCGATCCTGGCCATCGCGGTGGCTCCGGCGCTGGCGACCGCTTCGGAGCCAACCTCGGGATTCCGGCGATCTGCCCCTGGCAGGCCGCGAGCAACCAAGCGTCCACCAACCACGCAACCACCAACCACACGTCCACCAACCACACGTCCACCAACCACACGACCACCGACGACACGAGCCAGGACGACACGACCACCAACGGGGCGACCACCATGGCTGAGGCCTTGATCTTTGTGCTGGCTCCGGTTGAGGCCTTGCCTGACGCCATCGCCACTAGGTCCCAGCTGGAGGGCGCCCAGCGCCAGGGCCCTGCGGGCGGTTCGGCACTGCGTTTGTTCCGGCCGGGGCGGGCGACGCCAACCTCCCTCCCCACACTGCCGCTCAACGGCCGGCTCACCGGCGAGCAACGGCGCACCCCCGATGGCTGCCAACTGCTCTGCGATGCGCTGGTGCCCCATTTCGAGCCCCAATCACACTGGTTGGGCGTCTATCAAGGTCTCACCGACGAGCCTGGGCGGTTCGCTTGCCTTGAACGCCTGCCTCTGCGGGAGCTGGGTTCAGAAACCTGCTGGTTCTATCCCACCCATGATGGCGCCTATCTGAGCTGGGAGAGGGCCCAGCGGCTGCTGTTGGGCCCAGGCAGCATCGCTGATGCCCCCGAAGACCTGTTGAACAGTGCCTACGAGAGCAGCCGCCTACGGCTGCTCTGGAGCCTGTTTGCGGACGACAGCAGCCTCACCTGCGTGGGCATCACCTACGGCGGCCAACGCATCGACTGGCCAATCCTCTGGTCCGTACCCGAGTTGGTCGCCACCTGGAGCCGCTTCCGGGTCGACAGCAGCGCCGAAACGAGTCTGGTGGTGGAGGAGAGCCATTCCCAGTTCGCCGATCCCCACCTTCCGCCGGCTTCCTCAGGGGAGTGCTGAGCCACCGGCCCAGGCGCCGCGGAGAGACCCTGGCCCGCTCCGCCCGCAGCTGAGCCCGATCCAGGCGCCGCCGACAGAACCCCCTCCCGCACCACCCCGTTCGGCCAGCTGCGCTCCCGTGCCAGGCCGGCAGAGTTGTAAGCGAACGTGAAGAACTCCCACGCTCGGTAACAGCAGCCCGGTTCCGGCGAGCCTTCTCGGCTCAACGCCATTACGTTCCGTCCCAGATCTGATCACAACCGCTGTGTTCCCTGAGCCCTCTCCCCAAAGCCGCGGCGCCCTGATGACCCAACTGGCCGTGGCCTGTCTTGGGGCCGGCGTGATCACCAGCGTGGCGGTGGCCCAAGGCCAGAACCCGCTCACCGCCCTCGGCATCACCCTGTTCTCCGCCATCGCCGCCGTCGCGGTCGGGCAGGTGCTCTGACGGCCCTCGCCCCGGGCTCCCTGCGGCCGCTGTTGCCGGCCCTCCAGAACAAGACCTACTTCAACTACGGCGGCCAGGGCCCCCTGCCCGAGCCCTCGCTGCAGGCCATCCTTCAGGCCTTCCAGACCATCCAGGAGCTGGGCCCCTTCGCCGATCCGGTCTGGCCCTACGCCCAACAGCTCAGCAACGCCCTGAAGCAACGCTTGAGCCAGTGGCTCGGCGTGGGCGTGAAGCGCCTGGCCCTCAGTGAGAACGTCACTGCCGGCTGCGTGCTGCCGCTCTGGGGCCTGCCCTGGCAGGAGGGGGATCGCCTCTTGGTTGGCGATGCCGAGCATCCCGGCGTGGTGGCCGCCTGCCGCGAACTGGCCCTGCGCCAGCACCTCGCTTGGGACAAGCTGGCCGTGGCCGATCTGCGTGGCACGGCCGACCAGGCGGCCGAGGCCGTGCTGCAGCGCCTTGAGGCGGCCTTGACGCCGCGCACCCGGCTGGTGGTGCTCTCCCATCTGCTCTGGAACACCGGCCAGCTGCTGCCGATCACCGCTGTGGCCGCCCGCCTGGCCGACCATCCGGCCCGCCCCTGGCTGCTGGTCGACGCCGCCCAGTCGCTGGGCAGCCTGCCGCTCGCTGGCGCCGCCGCCGCCGCCGACATCTATGCCTGCACCGGCCACAAGTGGTGCTGCGGCCCGGAGGGTCTAGGCGTGGTGGCCCTGTCGGAGCGGTTGCTGGCGGAGGGACGCCCCACCTTGATCGGCTGGCGCAGCCTGGCCGATGAAGCCAACGGCGGCAGCGGTTTTCATCAAGATGGCCGCCGCTTCGAGGTGGCCACCTCCTGCCTGCCGCTCAGCGCCGGCCTGGACCGGTCGTTGGCGTTGCTGGAGGCAGAAGGCGATGCCGAGGCCCGGCTGGAGCTGATCCGCCAGCGCAGCCGGCAGTTGTGGGAGGGCTTGCGGAGGCTGCCGGGCGCCGCGCCGCTGTTGCAGAGCCCACCGCCGGCCGGGCTGGTGAGTTTCAACCTGGCGGATCGGCAGGGTCAACCGCTGCCGCCCAAGCGCGTGGTGCAGGCCCTCGCGGAGCAGGGCATCTGGTTGCGCACCTTGCCTGAACCCGCCTGCATCCGGGCCTGCACCCACCTGGTCAGCAGCGAGGCGGAGGTGAACCAGTTGCTGGCGGCGCTGGAGGGACTGGTGGGCTAACGGGGCCGGCTATGGGGGGGCTTGGCTGGCCAGCGCAGGGATCCTCGCCGCAGGCCCGATGGGCCTGGCACCTTGGCGGCAACCCCGTTGGCCCTTGCAGCCGTGCCGGCCTGGTCGGAGGTGGCCAGCCCGGGGCGGAGTCCCATGGCGCCAACCCCCAACCCCCAACCTCTAACCCCCAAGCCCCAACGGCCAGGCCCTACCCGCCAGCCCCTAACGGCCATGGCCCCCGGCCGTAGCGGACACCGCCGTCCTCCCGCCCGGGTTGGCGGGGCGCCGGCCCTAGGCCACGACCCCCGGCAGGCCACCACCAAGCAGGAGTCAACTCGGCGGCCCACAACCAAGCAGGCTGCCAACCCCCAGGCCGCCAGCTCAGGTCGCCACTCCGCAGGCCACCAGCCCCAGGCCACCAGCTCAGGCCGCCACCCCGCAGGCCACCACTCGCAGGCCGCGGCTCGCAGGCCGCGGCTCGCAGGCCCCAAGCCAGCTGGATTCCGTCGCGTGGGACTGCACCCAGCGAGACCACCTGCTGGACTCACCCCCTGATTTGGGCACCGTAGGCGTGGAGAGGTTGCTCTGGCGCTGGCGGGACTCTCCCCCGCAGCCCGCAGGGTCAGCCAGGACAGCGGGCCCTAAGGGCTTTTTCCGCCTCCTCGCGGTCATCGAAATGGATCTTGGTGGTGCCGAGGATCTGGTAATCCTCGTGGCCCTTGCCGGCGATCAGCACCAGGTCGTCCGGGGCGGCGGCGGCGATCGCCGTGGCGATTGCCGCCGCCCGATCCACCTGCACGTGCAGGTCGGCCCGATCGGCGGCAATGCCGGCCAGCACATCCGTCAGGATCTGCTGGGGATCCTCCGTGCGGGGGTTGTCGGAGGTGACGACGACCACATCGGCGAGGCGCGAGGCGATTTCGCCCATCTGGGGCCGCTTGCTGCGGTCGCGGTCGCCGCCGCAGCCGAACACGCAAACCAGGCGGCCGCGGCTGAAGGGCCGGCTGGCCCGCAGGGCGCTCTCCAGGCCATCGGGGGTGTGGGCGTAATCCACGAACACAGCCGGCTGGGGCTGGGTGCTGACGCCGATCGCCACCCGTTCCATGCGGCCCGGCACGCCACGGAAGCTCGGCAGGGCCTCCAGCAGCTTGGCCAAAGGCAGCCCCTGCTGTTGCAGCGCCCCCACCGCCTGAAGCAGGTTCATCAGGTTGAAGCGCCCCACCAGGGGCGAGCGGAACCGGCCCGTGGCCAAGGGGGTGCGCAACCGGCCCGAGACGCCATCGGAGGCCATCTCCAGCTCATCGATGAACAGCTCGGCGCTGGGATCGTCGAGGGAGCTGCGCCAGAGCGGGCCCTCAAACTCGCGGGCCGGGGCCGCCGCTAGGCGGTCGGCCAGCTGGCGGCCCCAGGGGTCGTCGATGTTCACCACGGCGCCGCCCCGCAGCAACGGCGGCTGGAACAGCAACGCCTTGGCCTCGAAGTAGTCCCCCATTGAGGGGTGATAGTCGAGGTGGTCCTGGGTGAGGTTGGTGAACACGGCCGCGGCGAAGCCGCAGCCCGCCACCCGCTGCTGATCGAGGGCGTGGGAGCTCACCTCCATCGCCGCCACCCGGGCGCCGGCCTCCACCGCCTGGGCCAGCTCCAGCTGGAGCACATCGGCAAAGGCGGTGGTGTGCTGGGCGGTGACGCTGTGCCCCGGCCAACGGTTCACCAAGGTGCCGAAGAGCGCGGCGGGATGGCCGCTGGCGGCGGCCAGGGCCTCGATCAGATGGGTGGTGGTGGTTTTGCCGTTGGTGCCGGTCACGCCGATCAGGGCCAGGCGCTGGCTGGGCTCCTGCCAGAACGCCGCCGCCAGCTGGCCGGCCAGGCGCTGCAGTGGGCCCTCTTGCACCAACACAGGATCCTCGGCGCCGGGGGGGCATTGCTGGGCCGCGGCAGGCCCGATCAACGCCGCCACCGCTCCGGCCGCCAGCACCTCGGGCCAGAAGCAGCCGCCATCGGCCCGACTGCCGGGCAGACCGATGAACAACGTGCCGGGGCCCACGCGCCGGGAATCGCAGCTGAGGCCCCGCACCTCGGCGTTGGGTAGCCCCGGAGGCACCGGCAGTCCCACCTGATGGAGCAGCGGATGGAGCAGCTGGACCATGGATGCGGAGCCCCGGGGGCTGAGGGCCTTCTATCTAAGCGTCCTCGACCGGGGGGCGAGAGGCGACGGCGGCGGGAGTGGCCGAGGCCGCCGCCATGGCGCAGAGATGGCGCCGCAGCCAGCTGGCCAGGCCTTGGCCGCTGAGGCGCGGCGGCACCCGCGGCAGCAGCCGCAGGTTGCCCTGGCCAGCGGCGGCGGCCAGCAGCGGCACCTCCAGCCCGTAGCGAGCCTGCAGGGCGGGATCGCCATCCACATCCACCAAGGTCAGCGGGGGCGGCGGATCGAGGGCCCGCAGGCGCTCCTCCAGCCCCTCGCAGAGGCAGCAGCCCTGGCGGGTGTAGAGCACCAGCGCGGCGACCCCCGCCTCAGGGTTCGACATGGCTGGGGCACTGCCAAAGGCCAGAACCATCCTGCCTGCCGATCCGCAACAGCGGTTGCGGTGACGTGGCCTTTTGCGGTGACGTGGCCTTGGGGCCAAGGCGTTCAGTCCGGCACCGGATCGCAGCCGCAAGGGGTGAAGGGATGGCAGCGCAGTAGCCGCCGCAGCGTCAGCCAGCCGCCCCGCCAGGGGCCGTGGCGCTGGATCGCTTCCAGTCCGTAGGCGCTGCAGGTGGGGGTGAAGCGGCAGTGGGGCCCGAGCAGCGGCGAAATGCTGAAGCGGTAAAGGCGGATCAGCCCCAGCAGCAAGGCGCTGAAGGCGGTGGAGAGGCCGCCACCTAAGATGGCAAGTTGGCGCTGCAAAGCTCCAGCGGCTGGGTTTCCCCAGCATGCCGGTGCGCAATGCCCAGAGCGGCCCGCTGCCTCCGGCGGCTTGCCGCCCTCCGCGGTCCGCTGCGGCATTTTGTCCTCTGCCCTCCAATCCCCATGTCCCGATACCGCGGCCCTCGTTTGAGGATCACGCGGCGCTTGGGAGACCTCCCCGGTCTCACCCGTAAGTCCGCCAAGCGGGCTTATCCTCCCGGTCAGCACGGCCAAGCCCGTCGCAAGCGCTCCGAGTACGCCATCCGTCTGGAAGAAAAGCAAAAGCTCCGCTTCAACTACGGCATTTCCGAGCGGCAGCTGGTTCGCTACGTCAAGAAGGCCCGGGCCCAGGATGGATCCACCGGCACCAACTTGCTGAAGCTGCTCGAAAACCGCCTCGATAATGTTTGTTTCCGGCTGGGCTTCGGCCCCACCGTGCCAGGGGCGAGGCAGCTTGTGAACCATGGCCACGTCACCGTGAACGGCCACGTGGTGGACATCCCCAGTTATCAGTGCCGGCCGGGAGATGTGGTGGCCATCCGCGAGCGCAAGGCCAGCCGCAAGCTCGCCGAAGGCAACCTGGAGTTTCCAGGCCTGGCCAACATTCCCCCCCACCTGGAGTTCGACAAGGCCAAAATGGCCGCCAAGGTGACGGGCCGCATCGAGCGGGAATGGGTGGCCCTGGAGATCAACGAACTGCTGGTGGTGGAGTTCTACAGCCGCAAGGTGTGAGCATCAGATCGCCACGAATGTTCAGCCATATCCCCCTCCAAGCTGGAGGGGGTTTTTTTATGCGCAGTTCAAACGAAGCCCAATCCTTCTCAGGCTTGGGTCGATGCCTTCCGGTGGGGGCTGGGCCTGAATGTCGCCGATCAGCGGCGCCATGGCGGGCTTGGCGAGTGCCCTGGACAGGCCTGCCAAGCGGGCGGAATGCTTGGCGGAGATGCTCCGCAGTGGGTTGACCCCTGGCTGGAATGAAAACAAATGTTACGGATTTCCGGGATACCCAGGGCGGCCAAGTTCTGCAGCGGCCATGGGCCTTAGGCTGAAGAGATACTTGATATGCGCACACTTTCTATACGCAAACTTTCTATGCGCAGAATTTTGGCATGAATAAACGTGCAGAACCAGCATCTAAAAACAAAAGCCCAGCCGCTCTGCACAGCTCGCCAAAGCTGAACAGCACACGCCGAGCCTCCTCCAATTTTGCCGACAATCGCCCTGAGGCGTCTGCGTTAAGCAGGTTGCAAGAGCTGGCCAATCAGAGTGAGCACGTTGGCCAGCTGAAGGCTTTGCAGCAACTGGCCAATCAGAGTGAGCATGTTGGCCAGCTGAAGGCTTTGCAGCAACTGGCAAATGATCGTCAGCAGCTTTCACGGCTGAGGGCGTTGCAGCATTTAGCCAATAGCAGCCCCCAAGCGAAACAAGCCGCTCAACTGCGGACCTTGGCAAAGCCAAATTCGCCAGCGCCCATTCAACAAAATCTAGACCAAGGCATTGCACAACTCACTCAGGGGCCGGAGCCGGAGGAAGAGGAATTGATCCAGGCAAAATTTGAAACCGTGCAACGTCAACCCAACGAATCAGATGCAAAACCCCGTGTCAACAACACCGGCCTGCCCGATCAGCTCAAGGCCGGCATCGAATCGCTGTCCGGCCTTGAGCTGGATCACGTGAGGGTTCACTACAACTCCGCCCAGCCCGCCCAGCTCAACGCCCTGGCCTACGCCCAGGGCAGCGACATCCACCTCGCGCCTGGACAGGAGCAGCATCTGCCCCATGAGGCCTGGCACATCGTCCAGCAGGCCCAGGGCCGCGTGCGGCCAACGCTGCAGTTGAAGGATGGCGTGCCGGTGAATGATGACGCGGAGCTGGAGCGCGAGGCGGATGTGATGGGGGCGAGGGCGGTGCAAATGTCTCGGAACGCTGAGCTACTTTCATACTCTCAGCTGATTTCAGGGCAGCCCGGAGGAAATTCAGTTGCGCTGCAGCTGGCTGGCATCAACCCAGCGAGCGGCGTAGTTCAAATGGAATATCCCTATGGCTCAGCAGATACGACTCCGCATGTGCATACGTATGGAGCCGACTCCCATCTTAAAATTTATCACCGTGGAAGAGTAAGGCGCTACAATATCGTGCAAAATGGGCAGGTGCACGCACAAGCGGCTGAAGCCTTGGAAGTCGCTGCAGGCAATGACGTCCTCGTGGCCGTGATTCAGGGACTGATCGATGCTGCTGAGTGATTGGGTATAAAGTACAGAATCCCGGGTCTTTATTCAGCTATGCGTGGGCTGATACCGCAGTCACGAAACTATGGTTAATATAGCCAGAACCGCTTACCCCGTTGAGGCCGTCTTCTGTTTGTTCAGCTTCCATCTGTAGCAGACTCGTATCTTAGGCTCGGAAGTCTGTGAACAAGTTGTCCGGCTCCTGAGGCTATACGGGGAATTCAGAGAAATTCGCAACAGCATCTACTGCGTGATCAGCAGTCACTGCCACCAGCTCGTCGAAGTGCCGTGTAAGGACCCGCGCCGATTCACGATGACGCGGAACTGCTTGCCAAACTCAAGCGCCTCTCCAGCCCGGAGGCCTTCGCCCAGATCCTCTGGCAGCGCGAAACCTACTCCGGCTCCGAACTTTCGCGGAGACGGTGGCTGGGGACCAGAGCCGTGCATGGAGTCCGCTGCAGTGAACTGCAGCACATTCGGCCAAGGCCCACCATCGGGTTCGGAGCGGCCCTGTTGTGGTTCTGATCCGCACTCACCCCGAGGCCCTGCACCGCCTCGACCCTGAGGCCGGTGGCCTTGCGGCCCCGCTGCCCCGCGGCTGAAGCGGCGCAGGCTGGAGCCGGCCCAGACGATCCGCCAAGACGGGGCGCTTGTTTTGGCCCGCTGCGCCCTCTTTTGGCCCGCTGCGCGCTCAGAGCCGATGCCAGTGGCACAGCGGACCCTGGCCGCCGCCGATCGCCAGCGACCGTCGCAGCGCCCCCTCCACGAACGCCTTGGCCTCCAGCACCGCCGCCTCCAAGGCCAGGCCCCGGGCCCGGCCGGCGGTGATCGCCGCCCCCAGCGTGCAGCCGCTGCCGTGGGTGTGGGGCGTATCCACCGGCGCATGGCTGAGCCAGCGGCCCGGGCCCTGGCGGGTCAACAAGTAGTCGCGGCCGCGTAGCTCCGCCAGGCCGCCTCCCTTGATCAGCACCGCCAGGGGGCCAGGGCCGCCCCAGCCCTCGCTGAGACCCCCGCCGCCCCAGCTTTCGCTGACCCCCGCGCCGCAAGCAACGGCGCCGGCCGCAAGGCCCGCACCACCCGCCGCGGCAGCCTCCCCGGCCCGATCGCCGCCCGCCTCCAGCAACCACTCAGCCGCCCGCTCCACATCGGCGGCGGACGCGATCGGCAGGCCCGTCAGCAACCGCGCTTCGTGCAAGTTGGGCGTCAGCAGCTCGGCCTGGGGCAGCAGGCAGCGGCGGTAGGCCTCGATTGCATCGGCCTCCAGCAGCACCGCCCCTGCCCGCGACACCATCACCGGATCGATCAGCTTGGGCAGCGCTAAGGGCGCGATCGCCGCGGCGGTGGCCTCGATCAAGGCCCGGTTCAACAGCATCCCCGTTTTCAAGGCTCCCAGCTTCAGGTCGCTCACCACCGCCTCGATCTGAGCCGTGAGCGCCTGCGGCGGCAAGGCATCCACTTGATTCACGCCTCGGGTGTTCTGGGCTGTGACGCAGCTGATCGCCGAGCAGCCGTGCACCCCCAGCACCGTGAAGGTTTTGAGATCGGCCTGGATGCCGGCGCCGCCGCCGGAATCGCTGCCGCCGATGGTCAAGGCGATGGCGGTGCCCGAGGGGGATGAACGGGGCATGGCGCTGACGTGCCTGGCAAGACTCGTTCTATTTCAAGCCATGGGTTTCCAGCCATGCGCTTCAAGCCATGCGCCGGATCAGGCGGTGGTTCGGCCGGAGCTTCGGCCGGAGCTTCGCGAGAGACTCCTGTCTCTGCGGCGATGGAGATCTTCGCCCAGGCGGGCGGAAAGCAAGAGCATGGCGAAAAAAGTCCCCTGCCCCGTTGCGTCGACGGGCCAGGGGACAAGGCGAAGCAATCCGGGATAGGGAGTCGGGGAAGCACAAACGTGCAACCCAAACGCCGATCAGCTCCCCCTCATTTCGCGGCGGTAAAGGGCAGTGAGGAGTGATGCAACACAATGCGAATGCTGCCGTCGGGCTCGCGGATGAAGGTCCAGGTCTTGTCCACCGTGGTGGCCTTGCCGCTGGGGTCGGTCAGGTCGACATTGCCCATCGTGGTGGCGAACATGCCGTGCATCTGGATGATCTGATTGCGAACCTTGCAGGTGCTCCATGGCTTGATGGCAAAGCCTTTGTCGTTGGGGAAATTCGGATCTCCGCCCACGAAATAGGCCAACGCACCCGCCTTGGTTGGTCTGAATGTTTGCGGATTGGTGGTGAGAGTTGGTTTGAAGGCAACAGGGCCATATTGATAGGCGTAGGCGCTATCCAGCACTTGATTGGCCACAGCCTTGGCGTTCGCAAAGCCGCCGCTGCGATAGGCCTCGCTAATCTTAAGCAGGCCAGCGCACCAGCCCTGCTGGGCTTGCAACACCTGGGCCTCGCTAATATTTGAATTCATGCGTAGCGGTTCTGCCTGAAAGGCCTCACCAGCGAAAGGCGTGCAAAGAGTTAAACCTGCAGCCCATGGCGCTAGCAAGGCGAAGCGCACGGCAGGTGTGCGGAGTTTGACCATGAGCCGTAAGTGATGGCGCTCAGGACCATATCAGATAGCTGGCGGGCCATGGTCTGGATCTTGCACAGGTCTTCACGATCCTGGGCGGAACTTCAGTCCGCAGTTCGCTGCTCGGGTGCACCCCAGCCCCAGGGTTGACCACCGATCCAGGGCTCGCTGAAGATCGATCGTCTACCAAGCTAATGATGGCAGGCAGCACTATTCAGCGTGATCTTCAGATTGTTTGCTGCAGTGTTGTTCAAAAGCCCCCTAAATCCCATGATGGGGAGTGAGCCGCTGTCCAGATCAATCGCGAAAGGAGTCGCTATTGTTGTAGGTGAAGGGTAGGGTTTAGCTGGGGCGTCGTCATGATGTTGACAAGCCGCTCCAGCAACGCCAGGTGAAGATTCGGTCGTTGACTGAGCGATCAGCCCAGGCCGATCTGAGCCAGGATGCCTTGGCCGGTGAGCAGCTCGGTACCCAGGCCGATCACAAAGCCGAGCATGGCCAGACGGCCATTCCAGGTTTCGGCGAAGGCCACAAATCCGAAGCGAGGCGTGGATTCGGTCATGGGTGTTGCGTGTTGTATCAAAAATAGTAACAGTATGTAACGCGACTTGGCGATGGGTTGGTCGGGGCGGTTTCCAAGCCGGGGCCGCAGCGGCCGCCGGGTGCCGCTGGCGAGCTCACCCCCATCGCAACAGCCAACGCAACGCGGCGAAACCGCTCCAGGCGCTGGGCCGATTGAGCGCTTCGCCACCCAACCGCAGGCCTGCCCCAAGTCGCCGGCCTGCCCAAAACCGCCGGCATCCCCCCCCCCCCAAGCTGCCGGCATCCCCCAAGCTGCCGGCCTCCCGCAAGCCGCCCATGGTGAGCCTCATGGGTCACCACGATCCCTGCCGCACCCAGGGGTGGCCTAGGCGCCCGGCTCCCCATCCCACCCTTGGGCGCGAGGTGGTCTTTGGCCACCCCGCTGCTTCGCTCGTGTTTGCCTTGGCTGGGTTTGTTTTGCTCGTGTTTGCCCTAAACGTGGCAGGGCCGCTCAAGAATGCACGCGGCTGGATAACCGACTCGCTGGATAACCGACCCATGACTGCAGCCAACGGCGGCCCGAATGCGGCGGCGGCCCCCGAGGCCCCCGAGGCTGGGACGGCCCCCGAGGTGAGCCTCGACCGGGTTGCCCGCCGTTTGCCCAGCG
>JBIIIX010000242.1:0-4673 GCA_044234415.1 Cyanobium sp. | reverse complement strand
CCGCCCCCACGACATCGAGCTGTTTCGCGACCAACAGCCCGGCACGGTGCCGGCCAGCCTGCGGCGGCTCATCCACATGGGCCGCGATATCCAGGCCGAGCTGGTGCTGGAGGGGGACGAGGTGGTGATCGCCCTGCTGCCCCGGGAGCAAAGCAACCTCGGAGCCCTGCGGCCGGGGGATCGCTTGTATGTGGCTAGCCGCCAGGCTCGCAGCTTCGTGCCGGATTACGCCATCTGAGCGGCGTGCCCGCGACATGGTGCTCCACGCCCTTGTTGCCGGGCTTGCGGGGGCTTGGGAGCGTGCTTCAGGGTTGGCGGCGCGCCAGTTGACGGCCGGTGAGGCGCCAGCCTCGCTGCAGCCGCAGCCGCCAGATCGCCAGGCTCGGCCAGGCCAACCGGCCCTGGGACGTCCGCACCAGAGCCAGCCCCACCAGCACCAACGGCACCCCAAACAGCAAGGGCGTGGTGAGCACGCCGATGGCGATCAGCAACGTGGGGCCGAGGTTGTTCGGCAGTGGGCGGACCCGGGCGGAGGGGACCACAACCATGGCAGTAACGGACGACACCCCTCCTAGCGACCCCGCGACACGGACAACGTGGGCAGGACCACACCTGGACGTCAGGTTGGAGGCCTTTTCATCAGAAATCCTGGCGCATCGTCGCTTCATTGGCAGCGCTTCGCCACGAGCCTTAAGCCGCGGCGGGCGGTGGGGTGATCGGTGGGGTGAGCGCGGCAGGGGCTGCCTCAAGCGGTGCTGGCGAGATGGGCTGATCAGGTGCCAGTTCCAGACCTACTTCCACGCCGAGATGTTGATTGGAGCGGCCGGTGATCAGCATCGAGGAGCGATCGCGGGTGGCGATCATCCACAGCCACTTGGTGAGCAGGGTGACCCGGTTCTGCCTCGCGGGCATGAACATCAGGTGGGCCACGCCCCAGAACAGCCATCCCAGCGGTCCACCTAGCCGCAGGCCGCGCAGATCGGCGACGGCGAACATCCGGCCGACGACGGCCATGCTGCCGAAGTCAAACCAGCGGAAGGGGGCGTGCTGGCGGCCCTGGAGGCCGCGGACGATGTCGCGGGCGACCCAGCCGCCCATCTGCACCGCCGGACCCGCCATCCCCGGCAGGGGCTGGCCATCGGCGGTGTGGCTATAGCTGCAAAGATCCCCCACCACCCGGATTTCGCGATGGCCTGGAATCGAGAAGTCGGGCTCGACCACCACGCGTCCGCCCCGGTCGAGCGTGCAGCCGCTGCGCTCAGCTAACACCTTGCCCAGGTGGGAGGCCCGCACGCCGGCGGTCCAGCAGATCGTGGCGGCCTCCAGGCTGCGCGCCCCCGCGGCGTTATTGACGTGAACGCGGCCGGCCTCGATCGCCTGAACGCGCCCGCCAAGCAACAGCTCCACCCCCTGGCGCCGCAAAAATTCGGCGGTGGACTTGGCGAGGGAGGGATGCATGGCCCTTAGCAGCCGATCGCCGGGATCCACCAAGGTGAGTTGGCAATCAGCGGCGTCCAGCTGCTTGAAATCGCGACGGACCGCATGGCGCATCAACTCCATCAGGCTGCCGCTGAGCTCGCAGCCCGTGGGCCCGCCACCGATCACCACCACCGATTGCAAAAAGCGCCGCCGCGCTGGATCCGGGGTCTGCTCCGCCTCCTCCAGGGCGCTGAGCAGACGGCGCCGGATCTCATCGGCATGCTCCAGGATCTTCATCGGCGGCGCCAGCGGACGCCACTCCTCATGGCCGAAGTAACTGCTGCCGGAGCCGGAGGCCAGGATCAGCCAGTCGTAGCCGTAGCGCCGGTCGTTGAACACCAGTTCGCGCTTCTCCACGTCGATGTCAGCCACCTCGCCCAGCAGCACCTGCACGTTGGGGGCCTCGCCCACCAGGCGCCGCAACGGCGTGGCCACATCCGCCTCCGCCACCAGACCGCTGGCCACCTGATACAGCAACGGCTGAAAGAGGTTGAAGTTGCGCTTATCGATCAGCGTCACCCGCACGGGCTGGCCGATCAAGGCATGGCAGGCTTTGAGGCCCGCGAAGCCACCGCCCACGATCACCACATGAGGTAGTTGATGCAGGCGCGTGTCCGGTGGTGTGAGCTCCAGGAAGAACCGTTCGGGGGCCATGCCGGCAGTGGGGGATAGGCAGGAACGCTAACCAGAGCGGCGCGGCTGGGCAGCCGCGATCACTAAGCGGAGACATTCTGGGTCGCGAAAACAGAGGCAAACGTGTCGCTTTGCTCGGCCTTTCCGCCAGAAAGGGGTTCTTCTTGACACTCGCCGCAGGCTGCTAGTAGAGGGCTTCATAGCAGAGAATCTCTCGAAAGATTGCATTGCGTGGGGGGAAGCAAAGCACGCGCCACTCCAGGCCAGGGCCAAGCGGATCGGGCCGTTTTGGCGTTGGTGATTGGAGGCATTGCCCAGACTGGGTTTTGGCCAGTATTCGCCGAGGTGGGGGGGAGCCTCATTCACAACCGGGTGCCACACAATCTGCAGTGGAGGGCATCGCTGGCATGGCCATCGGCGCCGCAGGCCGGGCAGCTCCTGGTAGGCAGGGCGCCAGGCGTGCTTGCAGGCACGGTCGTAGGAACGGTCGGGGGCACCTTCGTGGGAACCGTCGGGGGCACGGCGGTGGCGGTGGACGCGGCGGCATCGCGGCGTCCCTCGGCCAAGGCCGCCCCGAGGATGCCGGTGGGCACGGCAATGATGCTGTAGCCCAGCAACATCACCACCGAGGCCATCAACCGT
Source organism: Cyanobium sp. (assembly GCA_044234415.1). Taxonomy (GTDB): domain Bacteria; phylum Cyanobacteriota; class Cyanobacteriia; order PCC-6307; family Cyanobiaceae; genus Cyanobium. Next base: position 1,919 of record JBIIIX010000242.1, on the reverse strand, counting down.
CCGAGGTTCGTTACCGGAGCCACATCGCCATAGCCCACCGTGGTGATCGTAACCACCGCCCAATAAATGCCTACCGGGATACTGCGAAAGCCAGGGTTGCCCGCCTCGATCAGGTACATCAATGCCCCGATCACCACCACCAGCGACATCATCACCAGCAGAAAGGCGGCGATCTTGCGTCGCGAAGCCAGCAAGGCCCGGCCGAGCAGCTCCGATTCCTCCAGGTAGGCACCCAGCCGCAGCACCCGGAACAGACGCAGCAAGCGCAACACCCGCAGCACCCGCAGCACCAGATACACCTGGCTGCCGCTGAGCAGCAGCTCCAGGAAGGTGGGCACGATGGCCGCCAGATCCACCAGGCCCAGCAAGCTGGTGGCATAGCGCCAGGGCTGGGGCAAGCTCAGCAGCCGCAGCAGGTATTCGTAGCCAAATAGCAGCGTGAAGCCGATCTCCAGGGCCCTGAAGCCGCCGGCATGGGCACCCCTCAGCGCCGGCTCGCTCTCCAGCAGCACCGCCACCACGCCGGCGGCGATCGCCACCAGCAGGGCGCGATCAAACAGACGCCCCGCCGGGGTGTCGGATTCGAAGATCGTTTGCTGCAACCGTGCCCGCCCCACCAGCCGCAGGGTGAGGAGCGCCAAGATCAGCAGGCCGGCGAGTCCCAGCAGGGCGATCAGGGGCAGGGGAGCCTGGCGCAGCTGGGCCAATGCCTGGCTGAGGCCACTGCGGTCGCCTGGCGAGACCATGGCCCCGAGCGGAGCGAGCCAGAGGCCATCGCCAGCTCCCGGGCCAGCGGCCGGTCTCCAATGGTGGAACAGCGACAGGCAAGCCACGGGCTGGGCCCTTGCGGGCTGATCTCACACGGCTCAGCATCGCGCTAAGAGGCTGGAACGGCCACGCGGTTGCCAGAGCCCGCGCCTGCCGCCGCGAGTCCTTGAGCCAATAGCAAGGCCCGGCGCCACCGCGAGGCGGGCGGCGAGGCGGCTGCGAAGGCGCCGCAGAGGATCGGCGGGATCCAGCACGCCGGCCAGATGCAACGCCCCCAGGCCGATTAGGGGGAAGGGGGGAGGCATTGATCAGGGCCGAGCCGAGCTTGAGCTGCCAGGCGGAATTGCGCAGCTGCAGGGGAAAGAGCGATCCGGCCAGGATCGAGAGGTAGAGGGCCACGAGCACCAGGCTGGCCAGGGAGAGGCCGCGGGCGAGGAAGAAGAGATCGGGAGCATCCGAGGAACGGGAAGCCATGGAAGCGGGTGGAGCAGCGGGAAGGCAATGGCAGCTGCCGCGCACCAGGCAGGCAGGGGGCGAGAGGCGACAGGGCGGGCTGGATCGATCAGCACGGGGGGTGCCGAGGAGCGGTGCGGCAGCCAGGGCAACAAAAAGGCCCCACAGGAGTGGAGCAAGGGGTGAAGAAGAGGAACTCAGCCGAGGGGCAATCTTGAGGGCTGCGATAGGGCCAGGGATCCGGACCTTGGTTGACCTTTCATCTGCTTTGCCTCGAACCGTTCCAACGACGGCGGAGGCGGCGGCTGGCCTGGCTGTAGGCGCCGGCCCGCAGACCATGGGCCGGCGTGATCACCAGCGGGCGGAAACCATCCGCCGGCAGCAGCTGCTCAAGCTCGCCGATGGCGCCCGCCAGCCCGGGCAAGCGGCCGCGATGGCATTGGAGGCTCAGCTCCCAGATGCTGGCGACACTGACATGCACGGGGCTGCGCGAGTCGGCCCACAGACCCGCCACGGTGTGGGAGAGGCGCTGCGGTTCGAACCACCACCACAGCAAGCCGTGGCTGTCGAGCAGGTAGCCGTTCACTCCGCTTCTGCCGGGGAATTCACCAGCGGTCCCAGTGGATCTGCCTCCTAATCCGCCAGCTCATCTGCCGTGATCGCTCCAGCAGGGCGTCGCTGCCGACGACCTCGAAGCC
>JBIIIX010000036.1:0-16570 GCA_044234415.1 Cyanobium sp. | reverse complement strand
GGACCAGCAGCATCGGCATCATCGGCCTAGCCCTCAACCTGCGCGCTTACGACTTCGTGTCGCAAGAGATCCGCGCCGCTGAGGATCCTGAGTTCGAAACGTTCTACACCAAGAACATTCTGCTCAACGAAGGCCTGCGGGCCTGGATGGCTCCAGCGGATCAGCCGCACGAAAACTTCGTCTTCCCTGAAGAGGTTCTGCCCCGTGGAAACGCCCTTTGATTCCGGCCTTGTCTCCGTTGGAGGCAGGGACATTGATTCCACCGGCTATGCCTGGTGGGCCGGCAATGCCCGACTAATCAACCTTTCTGGTCGTCTGCTGGGAGCCCACGTGGCCCATGCCGGCCTGATGGTGTTCTGGGCCGGCGCCATGATGCTGTTTGAGGTGAGCCACTTCACCTTTGATAAGCCGATGTACGAGCAGGGCCTGATCCTGTTCCCCCACGTCGCCACCCTCGGCTATGGCGTGGGCCCCGGTGGTGAAGTCACCGACCTTTACCCCTTCTTTGTGGTTGGGGTCTTGCATTTGATCAGTTCCGCTGTACTCGGCCTCGGCGGTCTGTACCACGCCCTGCGCGGCCCTGAAATTCTTGAGAATTATTCCGCCTTCTTCTCCCAGGATTGGCGCGATAAGAATCAGATGACCAACATCATCGGCTATCACCTGATTCTGCTCGGGGTGGGTGCCCTGCTGCTGGTTTTCAAGGCCATGTTCTTCGGTGGTGTTTACGACACCTGGGCCCCCGGTGGAGGCGATGTACGCCTGATCACCAACCCCACCCTTTCACCGGCGGTGATCTTTGGGTATCTCACCAAAGCCCCCTTTGGCGGTGAAGGCTGGATCATTGGTGTCGACTCGATGGAGGACATCATCGGTGGCCACATCTGGATCGGCCTGATCTGCATCTTCGGCGGTATCTGGCACGTGATCACCAAGCCGTTTGGCTGGGTGCGTCGTGCCTTTATCTGGAATGGTGAGGCCTACCTCAGTTACAGCCTCGGTGCGCTGAGCTTGATGAGCTTCATCGCTTCGGCCTACATCTGGTTCAACAACACCGCCTATCCTTCCGAGTTCTACGGCCCCACCAACGCTGAAGCCTCCCAGGCCCAGAGCTTCACCTTCCTGGTCCGCGACCAACGCCTTGGGGCCAACATCGGTTCCGCCATGGGTCCTACCGGCCTGGGTAAATACCTGATGCGCTCTCCCACTGGTGAGATCATCTTCGGTGGTGAAACCATGCGCTTCTGGGATTTCCGCGGCCCCTGGCTCGAGCCCCTTCGCGGTCCCAACGGCCTGTCGCTGGACAAGCTCCAAAACGACATTCAGCCTTGGCAGGTGCGTCGTGCCGCTGAGTACATGACCCACGCTCCCAACGCGTCGATCAACTCCGTTGGCGGCATCATCACCGAACCCAACTCGGTGAACTACGTGAACATCCGCCAGTGGTTGGCCGCCACCCAGTTTGTGTTGGCCTTCTTCTTCCTGGTGGGTCACCTCTGGCACGCCGGCCGAGCCCGTGCCGCCGCGGCTGGTTTCGAGAAGGGCATCGACCGTCAGGCCGAGCCCACCCTGGCTATGCCTGATCTGGACTGATCGCTCCAGCTGTCTAAGCCACTGCTTGTTTCGTTGAGCCCTACAGCTCATGCCCCCCGCTTCGGCGGGGGTTTTTTATTGTCTTTACCGCCCCATCCTCCGCGACCGAGCAGCTGGCTGTGGCCGGCTCCAGGAGAACGGTGAAGATCAAAGCCAGCGGCTCCAGAATCGCTAGTTTGACTAGAGTTCGTCCTTGCTTAAGCTCATGCCGCAGCCCTTCAGCCTCAGCTCGCACCCTTGGCCTGGCGCCGTGTTGTGGGCCACTGGCCTTGCTGTTGTGGCCAGTGTGGGCGTGGCACCCGCGCTCGCGGGGGGGGCATCCCAAGCCCCGACCAGCGGCCGGCCTTGCGATCCAAGCGGGCAGCCCTGCGATGAACAGCTGGCTTCACCATTCGGCCGGTCGCGCACCTTTGCGGCTGCCTTCGTCAACCAGCTGGACCGCCCTGATCGACGCGGTCGCCACCAGCGCCAAGGGCTGAATCTCGGCCAACCTGGAGCGCAACTCGCCCAGACCTTCGGCAGGCCATCGCCTGGACCCTATGGCGGCCCTTACCCCTCTCGACCCAACTACCCCTACCAGGGCCCAGGCGCCCTGCCCGCGCCCGGCCTGATGCCAGGACAGGCCGTCAGCCCGCCTCTGACCCCACCGGCCAATCTCTCCTTCCCGGCCCCGGGCGTGATCTGCGACTCGGTTTACAAGCTCTGTTACAACAATCAGGGCGTCTCCCAGGCCCTGAGTGCAGGCACCTTCGGCCAAGCAGGCTTCGCCAGTGCCATGTTGGCGATGCAACGGGGACTACAGAAACAGTTCCTGCTCAGCAACGGCACCTTCTGTGATGTTTCCGTGCCGGCCTGTTGGAGCGACGGCATGGCGCGGCGCATTCCCTCTGCGCTGATGAGCAGCCAGCTGTTCTATGGCGTCAATGCCGGCAGCGGCATCTACCCTGGAGGCTTGGGCGGAGCCAGCAGCGCTTATGCCACCTGCCGCCTGCAGCAAGGGTTCCAGGTTGTCTACAGCGGCCGCTGCCAGCTCAGCCGCCAACCAGAGGGCAACCGCATGCGCTTCAACGCCCAGCTAGGGAATGGCAGTGTCTTCAGCTTCGTGAACCGTGGCGACAGCTACCGGATCAGAGACAACAACGGTGGCATCTGGCCGGTCAGCTATGTCGATCAGGGGGCCACTGGTGTTTTCACCTGGGCGAACTACAGCCTAATGATGACGAAAAGTAGTTACAGCGGGGCCCCCAATCCAGGCCGTTCGCTTGGCGGCCTGCTTGAATCCCTGTTCCAGTAGATCACTCAAGCCCAGCTTGGCGGAATGCTGCTTGATTGCCTGCCTCCCGCTCCTGCGCCGCGACAGTTGCCGCTGCGCTCAGAGGCGAGCCACCCAACGGGGTCAGCCACTGGCGCAGCAGCGGCAGGCTCAGGCCGATCACATTGCTCCAGCATCCCTCCAATCGCTCCACCACCATTCCCCCCAGGCCCTCCAAGGCGAAGCCACCGGCGCAGGCCAGCGGTTCGCCGCTGGCCACGTAACGATCGATCTCCTCGGGGCTGAGCGCCGCGAACTGGAGCGAGGTCGCCACCGTGGCGGAACGTCGGCCCCCGGGCCAGATCAGGCAATGGCCGGTGAGCAGCTGGGCGCGGCCGCCCGCCAGCCGCCGCCAGCGCTGGCGGGCTTGCTCCGCATCGGCGGGTTTACCGAAGGTCTCCCCCGCCAGGCTGAGGAGAGAGTCGCAGCCCAGCACCGCCAGGATCGTTGCCGATTCCCCGGCCCCGGCAACGTTGGCGGCACCCGGGGAAGCCTCCCCGCCAGCGCCCATGGCGCCGGGCAGCCGATCGCGCCTTGATGCTCGCGGGCCGCTGGCGCTGCCAAGTTGCCAGGAATTGTCCCAGCCGCGGGCCGCAAGGACAGCCTCCGCCTTCGCTTCGGCCAGCCTCAGCACGAGCTGTTCGGGGTCTGGGCTTTGGATCGCCTGTTCATCCACGCCGCTCACCTGCCAGCTGAACGGGATGGCCGCCTGCTCCAGCAGGCGGCGGCGAGCCGGGGAGGCGGAGGCCAGCAGCAGCATGGGTAAACACAAAAGCCCTCCCAGCCTGACCAACGGAGGGCACGGCAGCCATCCCCGGGGGCCGTGGGTCGCGATCAACGCATTTTGGATCAAGGCTTGGATGATTGGCGCCATCCCCCGGGGGCCATGCGTCGCGACAATGGGCGCCATGGATGCCTTGATTTCGCCTGTCCGTTCCCTGCAGCGGGCTGCCCGTGCCGTGCGTTGCCTGCCGTTTCGACGCGCCTTCTACGCCACCCTTGCCGAACGGCCCCTCGATGCCGAAGCCCTGGCGGCGGAGGCCGCCGCAGCCTTGCGCTTCGGCCCGCTGTCTCCCCAACGGGCCGAGGACCATCTGCTCTGGTTGATTCGGTTGGGGGTGCTGCGCCGTGAGGTGGATGGCCAGGGGTTGACGCGGCGGGTACGGCTGACGCCAATGGGCCGGCAACTGCTCCAGCAGATGCCGGCGGAGGTGGCCAGGGCTGGGCCCCTGAGGCGCCTGCAAGGTTTCTGGTGCCGCCATCGGCCGCGTCTGCCGTGAGCGTCCGTTCTGAATCAGCTCGGCCGGGCCGGCCGCCGCTGATGGTGCTGGGGACCAGCAGCGGTGCCGGCAAGTCGCTGATGACCGCCGCCATTTGCCGGGTGCTGCTGCGCCGTGGCGAGCAGCCCCTGCCGTTCAAAGGCCAAAACATGAGCCTCAACGCCTGGGTGGATCCAGCCGGCGGCGAGATGGCCTACTCCCAGGCCCTGCAGGCCTGGGCCGCAGGGTTGGAGCCCAACGTGGCGATGAACCCGGTCTTGCTCAAGCCGCGTGGAGACAGCACCAGCGAGGTGATTCACCTCGGTCGCTCCGTGGGCACGGCCCGGGCGGAGCACTACTACCGCGACTGGTTCCGCCCGGGCTGGCAGGCGATTCGCCACGGGCTTGAGCGGTTGGCTGATGCCCACCCGCAGGGTCGGCTGGTGCTGGAGGGGGCGGGCAGTCCGGTGGAGGTGAACCTGCAGGCGCGGGACCTCACCAACCTGCGCTTGGCCCAGTACCTGCGCGCCCGCTGCCTGCTGGTGGCCGACATCGAGCGCGGCGGTGTCTTCGCCCAGGTGGTGGGGACCCTTGAGCTGCTGCGGCCGGTGGAGCGCCCCTTGATCCGCGGCATCTTGATCAATCGCTTCCGCGGCAGGCGCGAGCTCTTCGACGAGGGCCGCAGCTGGCTGGAACGCCGCACGGGGGTGCCAGTGCTCGGGGTCATGCCCTGGTTGGCAGAGCTCTTTCCTCCGGAGGATTCCCTGGATCTGTTGGAACGGCGCGGTCGCAAGACGGGCGCCGACCTGGAGATTGTGGTGCTGCGGTTGCCATCCCTCAGCAACTTCTCCGACCTCGACCCGCTGGAGGCCGAAGCGAGCGTGGGGCTGCGCTGGCTGCTTCCCGGTGAAGACCTGGGCCAGCCTGACGCCGTGATCCTGCCCGGCAGCAAGCAGACGCTGCGGGATCTGGCGGCACTGCAACGCAGTGGCGCTGCGGATGCGCTGCGGACCTACGTCGCAGCAGGGGGCCATCTGTTTGGCCTCTGCGGTGGGCTGCAGATGCTCGGCGCCGAACTGCTTGATCCTCTCGGGCTGGAGGGGGAGGCCTCCGGCGTCGCGGAGGCGCCGCATTCCAGAGCCTGGTCAGGCCTTGGGCTGTTGCCGTTGCGAACGCGGTTCGGCGCCTCCAAGGCCACGGCCCAGCGCCGCGTGGTTTCGTTCTGGCCGCCGGGGCCGCCCTTGGAGCTGGAGGGATTTGAGTTGCACCATGGGCGCAGTGAGTCGCAGGCGTCGCCCCTCACCGCAGAGGCCGATCTGGGCTGGTGGCAGCCCTGCGGCGGTCGGGGAGGCCTGGTGGCGGGAACCTACCTGCACGGAGTTTTCGACAATGGACCCTGGCGCCGACGCTGGCTCAATGTTCTGCGTCAACGCCGCGGGTTGGCCGCGTTGCCCGAAGACCAGCCCCACCACCGCCACCAGCGCGAGGCCCTGCTGGATCGCCTCGCGGCGGAGTTCGAAGCACACGTGGATCTCCGTCCGCTCCTGGCCTGAACTGCCTGGCTGGCGTTGCCCGCTGGCAGCGGATGGGAGACTCAGCGGCGACTGCCTGGTTTCTGAATAGGTCGCCATGAACCCCGTGACCGTCCATTGGCCCGATGGCCGCACCAGCCTTGAGCCCCCCGGGCGCGATTGGCTGCTGGCGGCCCGGGAGGCGGGGCTGATGATTCCTACCGGATGCCTGGGGGGCAGTTGCGGCGCCTGTGAAATCGAGGTGAACGGCCAGATTGTGCGCGCCTGCATCGCCACCGTTCCGCCCAGTCGAGAGGGAGTGCTGACGGTGGCTCTGGCCGCTGATCCTTACTGGTGATGCCTGGGGAAACGCGGCGGTTGCGATCGCAGCGTCCGCACAGCGGTTGCCCTCCATCCTCGATGGCGAGGGTTGGGCGGCAGACATGACGGGGACAGCCCCATGCTCCCGACAGTCCCACTGGGTCGTCGGTCTTCGCGGACGGCAGTCGCCGAAAGTGGTCGCGGAGGGTCGTCGCGCTCGGCGGTCGCGATAGCGAACGGTGGTCGTGGACGGTGGTCGGCGGTCGGCGGTCGCGAACGGTGGTCGCGAACGGTGGTCGTGGAGGTTGAACGCGGCAGTGGTTGGTGGCGGTTGATCGCGAACGGTGGTCGTGGACGGTGGACGCGAACGGTGGACGTGGAGGTTGAACGCGGCAGTGGTTGGTGGCGCTTGATCGCGACAGTTGATCGGGACGTCGATCGGGACGTTGACCGGAACGTTGATCGCGACCGTTGACCGTCACGTTGGACCGGCGGCCCAGGGCGTTGGCCGGGCCGCGCCGCTCTGGTCACGGCTCCGGCTGAATCAGGCCTCCTCCAAGCAGCACATCGTCGGCGTAGAACACTGCGGCTTGGCCAGGTGTGATCGAGAACTGGGGCTCCAGGAACTCCAGCGCACAGCGATAAGGCCGGTCGGCCGAGTGGTCCGATGCCGTGGCCGCCAGCGGTGTCAACCGGGCGGCAACCGGCTCACTGCGATAGCGCACCTGCACGCTCAGCTCCAGCGCTTCGCTGGGGGCCTCGATCGACACCCAGTTCACCGCCCCCACCAGGCAGCCGCCACGGGCTGCCGCGGCCCGGGGCGCGACGACGACGCGGTTGAAGGCCCCATCTAGCCGCACCACATGCAAGGGCTCGCTCCAGGCCACCCCCAACCCTTTGCGTTGACCGATGGTGAAGTGCTCGATGCCATCGTGTTGGCCCACAACGGTCCCGTCCGTCAGCACGATCTGCCCCGGCCGGGGCGGCAGATAGGCGTCCAGGAAGGCGCGCATGGAGCCATGGTGATCGGCTAAGCACAGATCCTGGCTCTCCGGCTTGGCGGCGGTGCGCAGCCCAAGGTGGGCGGCCTTGGCCCGGGTTTCGGCCTTGCTGAGATCGCCCAGCGGGAACACCAAGCGGCTCAGCAGCTGCTGCGGCAGGTCGTAGAGGAAATAGCTTTGATCTTTATTGGCATCCAGCCCGCGCAGCAGTTGGGCTCGTTCGCGTCCATCACCGGGCAGCGGCGGCTGCGCCTCGGCCCCAACAGGGCGAACGCGGGCATAGTGGCCGGTGGCGAGTCGGTCGATGCCACGCTCCTCGAGCGCCCAGGCGAGCATCGGCCCGAACTTCACCATGCGGTTGCAACGGGAGCAGGGCAGGGGGGTCACGCCCTGGCCATAGCCCTCCACCAGCACGTCGATGATCTGGTGGCGAAAACGTTCGCGGCTGTCCACGAGATGGTGGCGGATGCCGAGTTGCTCGCAAATGCCAGCCGCGTCCAGCAGGCCTTCGGCGCAACAAGCGCCTTTGCCACTCATCAACCACAGGGTCAGACCCTCCACCTCCCAGCCGGCTGCGACCAGCATGGCGGCAGTGAGAGAGCTGTCGACTCCTCCAGAGAGACCGACGACGACGCGGTGCTCACCAGGCCAGGCGCGGAGGCGCTCAATGGCGGCTTGGGGGGCGGCTTCTGGGGCAGCTTCGGGGGCGAAGGATGTCGAGGTAGCGGAAGACAGGTGCACCATGCCGTCGGTAATCGAGCGATGGAGATTTGCGCTGGAATGTATCGAGATTTCCTCGGCGCCGATTCCAACATACACGCACTGCCCTGCTGATCACAATGCGGCGACAGGGTTGGGCTGCGGCGGAACATGCGAGACGTACAGTCAGAATGGGCAGATCGCCAACGAATGCCTCCTGTCCATCCCCCGTGCGCGCCATGCCCAGGAAGAGCCAACGCTTCTCAAGCCCGACCGTCCTGCTGCTAACCGCAACCCTTGAGCCTCCCGGCCGCGATGCGGCAACGGTTGCACGGCGCCGCCAGCAATACGCAGAAGCACTTCGCTATTGGCTGACGAACACCGATCAGCGCATCGCCGGTGTTGTTTTTTGCGAAAACTCAAGCCGTGACCTTGACTGGGTCCATCAGTTAGCGAGCGAGATTCCTGATCGAAAGCCCTACGAGATTTTATCGTGCACCGACAATGACATCCCGACGGGTATGCACTACGGCTACCCAGAGTTAGCCATCCTCGATTTTAGCGTTAGCACCAGCCACTTGCTCCAACAACACAGTTTCTTTGCCAAGATCACTGGCCGCCTTCTCTTCCCCTCCCTGAGTCGACTTCTCGATTCCCTCCCCCCCTCCATCGACGCCTGCCTCGACTATCGCTGGGCCTATCCCAGGGAGAGCAAGCAATGGAGTGCCTATCGGGCTCGTACGGAATTGATGCTATTCAGCCGCTCCTATTACCTAAAGACAATCTATGGCACACGTCAAGCGATGGTGCAGAACAATATTGGCTTGATCGAAGAGTTCATCCCCTGGCTGATCAACCCCAAGGAGCCTGCCAACCAGAAGGTTCTCTTTCGCAGGCCCATCGAGTGCAAGCCCTCCGGCTTCAGCGGCGACGGCCACAACTACGATTCAAGCTCCCGTAAACTCAAAGCGGTAACCACAGCAACGATGCGTGCGCTCCTGCCTTGGGTCTGGATCTAGGCCACCAGGCCTTGGCCAGGCTGGCGCGACGGATGCCTTGCTGGGCCACGCGGCTGCAGGCCAGGATCTTGATATGCAAAACGGCTGATAAAGAGCGATAGAAACAAGGGCCTAACATGAGAGATATTGAGCAAAATGATCAACATGCTACCGCCAGGATTAGGCAGGGTTGCAAGATGGCGAAGCCCGTCCCTTGGGCCGGCCAAATGCCCCAGAACATCCGACGCCTGCAGAACATCCGGCGCCTGCTGGACATCCAGTGCCCGAATGCAACCATATTCGAGGCCTAGGGCTACCAGTTCTCTGCGCAACTCCGATGTCTAAATATCACCCATCAGCACTAAGCCGCCATTGGCAGTAAGTGCCGATTTATTCACCTCGATACCAACGATAGGCGCCTGCGCACGCTGCGGCTTGCCAACTGCCGTAGTCGGACCATTGCCATAACCGACATCCAGAATCTCCCGAGCATCGCCGCACATTCAGGGGAGAGCCTCCAGGCATTCGATCCCATCGCAATCATCGATTGCGCTCTTCGGTTGTTGGCAGCGAAAAGCGTGAACAGCATCCGAAGCAACCGCCTGTGTGGGGCGCGTCGATCATCGACATCAGAACTTTCCGCAGCAGAAAAATAGCCATCGCCAATTCAGCTTCTCATCGCCGAGAACCTTTCCAACGGCAGAGGCTGAACAGCCGGCCAAAGCCAAGGCTTGCGCCACAATTGCGTTCGTCCAGTCCACCGCCTCGGCAGGCAGCCGGGAGCCCGCCAGCGACCACTCGCCCCCCAGCCCGCTCCCGATGCACATCCCCGCCAGCTGGCCCCGCCGCGACGCCGACCACCTCCTCGTGACCTCCGCCGCGATGGCGACACTGGAGGAGGAACTGTTCCGCAGCGGGCTGCCGGTGGCGGCGCTGATGGAGAAAGCGGCCCTGGCCCTGAGTCGCCGGATGCTGGAGGCGCTGGTCGGCAACCAGGCGAACCAGCACGGGAAGGCTGACGTGCTGGTGCTGGTGGGGCCTGGCCACAACGGAGGCGACGGTTTGGTGGTGGCGCGGGAACTGTTTCTCGCTGAGGTCCCCGTGCGCATCTGGTGCCCCTTCGAACGGCTAAAGCCGCTCACCGATGCCCATCGACGCCATGCCCGCTGGCTGGGCATCCCCGAGCTCGTCGCGCCGCCGCAGCCCGGGGAGTTTGCCCTCTGGGTCGACGCCCTGTTCGGCATCGGCCAGAAACGCCCTCCCTTGGAGGCGATCGAAGCCCTGCTGGTGGAACGTGAGCGCTATCGACCGGGGGGTCTGGAGGCGATTGATGTGCCGACGGGCCTCTGTGCCGATCGAGGGCGGCCGTTGGGGTTCGCGGCCGCCACCGCTCGCCGCACCTGGTGTGTGGGGCTGGTGAAGCAGGGCCTGGTTCAAGACACAGCCCTGCGCTGGGTTGGCCGACTGGAACGCATCGACCTAGGCCTGCCCCCACAGCTATTGAAGGCGGTTGACCCCCACACCCCACTTGGCCTCGGACCGGAGGACCAGTCCTCCGCCCCCAGACCGGAGCCGGATCCAGCTGCCTCCAAGTACGGCCGGGGGCGTCTGCTGGTGGTGGCCGGCAGTCGGCGCTACCGCGGCGCCGCCCATCTCGCCCTGCTCGGGGCAAGCGCCAGCGGTTGCGGCAGCCTGCGGGCGGCCGTGCCGCCGGAGCTGGCCGCGAGCCTGTGGCAAGTGCTGCCCCATGTGGTGGTGGAGCCGCGTGAGCCCATCAACAGCGATGGGCTCACGCGGCTTGCGGACCTGGAGGAGAGCTGGCTGGAACGACTGGATGCGGTGTTGATCGGACCGGGGCTTGGCCCCGATCCCCAGGGCCCGGCCGAGCGGGCGCGCTGGCAGCAGCTGGCAGGGTTTGAGGGCCTGCTTCTGTTGGACGCGGATGGGCTCAATCGGCTGGCGCTGGGAGCGGCGGGGCCGCCGGCGCTGGAGTGGTTGCGGCAACGCCGCGGGCCCACGTGGCTGACGCCCCATGGGGGGGAGTTCGCCCGTCTGTTCCCCGCCTTGGCAGATCGGCCCGCTCCGTGGGCGGCGCGGGAGGCTGCCGGGCAGAGCGGCGCGGTGGTGGCGTTGAAGGGCGCCCGTAGCGTGGTGGCCGCCCCGGATGGAAGCACGTGGCAGCTGTTAGCGGCCAGCCCCGCAGCCGCCAGGGCCGGACTCGGGGATGTGCTCGCTGGCTATGCCGCGGGGCGTGGGGCCCTGGTGCGTTCCTCGCAGGCGTCGCTTGAGGCCACCCATCTGGCCGTGGCGGTGTTGGATCACGCCCTCGCGGGACGCGCCGCGCAGCGCCGCTGGGGCGATGGCGGCGTGACCCCGATGGTGGTGGTGGCGGAACTGGGGGAGGCAACGCGATTGCCACGATGAGGGAGCAACAACCAGCCCACCCCTGGCGAGCCAAGTCAACAGCCTCAGAATCGGCGATGCCGCAGCGGAAGGCCCCCGTCCACGTGTCGCTTCAACCCGCCTGCTCGCCGCGGCGATCCTGCGCCAGCCAGCATGCATGTGTTGATTTGAAGGACAAAATCTAAAGGGTTGCTGAAGTTGCGTGGGGTTTGGCTCAGGAGAAGAGATATTCATAAACCGTCCGACGTTTCCCATGTCAGCCTCCTCGCTCCGAGCGGGCGAAAGTAACAGTCGCCGCTCCGGCGATTCGATGACGTGGTACCTGGCCTCGATTGGCCGGGAACCCTTGCTGACGCCCGCAGAAGAAATTGAGCTGGGCAATCAGGTCCAGACGATGATGGCCCTCGTCGAAGTTGCACGAGAGGACTACAGCCAGCAGGAACTGAAAAGCATTCGGATTGGTCGCCGCGCTAAAGCAAGAATGATGAAGGCAAACCTGCGCCTCGTCGTCAGCGTTGCCAAAAAGTACCAGGGCAAGGGGATGGAATTGTTAGATCTCATCCAGGAAGGCTCTTTGGGATTGGAGCGAGCTGTCGAAAAGTTTGACCCTACCCGTGGCTACAAATTTTCCACCTACGCCTTTTGGTGGATTCGCCAGAGCATGACCCGTGCGATTGCCTGCCAATCCCGCACGATTCGATTGCCGGTGCATCTCAGTGAGCGCCTCATGGCGATCCGGCGGGTAAGCCTTGATCTAGCCCATAAGCTCGGAGCCATGCCCAGCCGACGCGAGATCGCCGAGGCGCTGGATATGCCTCTTGACGAACTGGATTCTTTGCTGCGCCAAGCCCTCACCACCTCCAGCCTTGATGCACCGGTTCATGCCGAGGAAGGACGGAGCTATCTCGGCGATCTGATCGCCGATTCCAGCACCGAGGAACCTCTCGATCAAGTTGAACGGGGGATGCACCACGAGCAACTGGGGCGCTGGCTAAGCCACCTGACCGAGCAGGAGCGCGAAGTGTTGTCGCTTCGCTTCGGTCTTAATGGCCAAGAGCGGCTCACCTTGGCGGAGATCGGGCGCCATCTCGACGTGTCCCGTGAGCGGGTGCGGCAGGTGGAGCTCAAGGCACTGCGAAAGCTTCGCAATCTCACGCGTCGATAGGTTCTGCACTGGCTGGTTGCTTATCTTGCTCACCACAGCCAGAAACGGCGCCCATGGATTTTGTACAATTACCAGCTCTCTCTGGACGCCTTCAGCACAAGCGCGAGCTGAGTTCACAATCAACATCACTGCCCAGGCTGGAACCATGATCAATTCACCTTGGCAGGGCCAATCTTGATGTTGAACAGTGGCCGCCTCGCAACAATTCTGGCGGACGCTGTACTGAGGATGCCGACCTGCAGGAGATTTGTGGGCTTGCCAAGACCTTGGTACGGCATCAGCTTCGCTCTCTTCACCGGCCAAGTGGGCAAGAGTTCTTTCGCTGTTTCGCTCTCCAGGCCAGCGGGCTAAAGCGTCCACGCGTGGTCACTTGCCTGAAGTTCGCGACTTGGCTCCGGCCGCTGGACCGCCGGAATGGCGGGGGTCAGGGCTTAATCCTCAGCCCAGATGTAGCGGGTCAGTTCGGCCCCATCCGGCTCGGGGGCGTCGAGGGCATAAGACACGCAGTCGGCAACCTCCGCATCGATCTCTTTCTCGATAGCCCGCAGATCAGCTTCCGTGGCCAAGTCCTGGGCGATGAGGCGAGCGGCGAGCTGCTTGATCGGGTCGCGCTGGGCCCAAAACTCCTTCTCGGCCTGGGCTCTCAGTTCGTCAGGGTCAGCGAGGGAATGTCCCCGGAATCGATAGGTGAGACATTCCAGCAACGTTGGGCCTTCACCAGCCCGGCCCCGCTCAATGGCCCGTTGGGCCGCGGCGCGCACGGCGAGTACGTCCATGCCATCCACCTCCTCACCCGCCATCCCAAAGGCGGCGGCCTTGCGCCAAATCTCCGGATCACTGGTGGCGCGGTTGTGATCCATGCCAATCGCCCAGCGATTGTTCTCCACCACAAACAGGATCGGCAGCTTCCAAAGCGACGCCATGTTGAGGCATTCAAAGAATTGCCCCACGTTGCAGGTGCCGTCGCCAAAGAATGCCGCCGTGACGCTGTCATGGTCGGCTTCCCCGAGCACCTCGCGGCGGTAGCGGCTGGTGAAGGCAGAACCAAGGGCCACAGGGATCCCCTCCCCAATGAAGGCATAGCCTCCAAGCAGATGATGCTGCTTGGAGAACAGGTGCATGGACCCGCCGCGACCCTTGCTACAGCCGGTTTCCTTGCCAAAAAGCTCGCTCATCACCTCCCGGGCAGGCACCCCGCAGCTGAGGGCGTGAACGTGATCGCGGTAGGTGCTGCAGAACCAGTCGTACTGAGGGCGCATCGCCTTAATCACACCGGTGGAGACGGCTTCTTGCCCGTTGTAAAGATGGACAAAACCAAACATCTTGCCGCGGTAATACATCTCGGCGCACTTGTCCTCAAAGCGGCGGCCCAGGGTCATATCGCGGTACAGCATCAAGCCCTCGTCTCGGCTTACCGCTGCCGGTTCAGCGGGGTAGAGCCCTTCCAGTCGGACGGCGTGGCTGCCGGCTTCAGGAGGAGGCCCTGCCACCGCGCCAGCCGGAGCGGTGGTGGTGGTGGTGGCCGTCGAAAATCGGTCCTGCGACATGGGCTCACCGACGAGAGATCGCCGTTGGAAGGTCACTTGTGGGATGACTGTAGGGGGTCTGCCCCGGCGACTCTGTTCACCGTGACCGGCTTGCCGCCTCGCCAGAGTTCCCGTCGCCGGGTTGCGCCACACCAGAGCGCTGCGAGAAAGCCAACAGCGGCGAGCGGCCCTGGGCCATCTCCTTACACTGCGCCCACCGATGGCTAAACCGGTTGGATCTGCCGATCGATCACTTCGGGCTGCTGGGGGTGACCCCAGGTACCGATGCTCAGGGGGTGCTCAGAACGCTCCAGCTGCGCCTTGATCGGCCCCCGGATCAGGGCTTCACGGCGGAAACCCTCGAAGCTCGTGCGGCGCTCCTCAGCGCCAGCGCCGATCTGCTCAGTGACGCGCCCCGGCGGGCGGCCTACGAGGCGGATCTCACCGCCCTGACCCGCTCGGAACAACCGGTGCAGCCAGCCCTGGAGATTCCCAGCAGCCGGGAGGTTGCAGGGCTGCTGCTGCTCTTGGAGGCAGGGCAACCACTGGAATGCTGGGATCTCGCCCGCGGTTGTCTGCAGCCGCCCCAGGCGCCTGCCCTCGGGAGCAGCCGCGAGGCGGATCTGGCCCTGCTGGCCGGGCTGTCGTCGCTTGAGGCGGCGCGGGAGTGTCGTGAACAGCGGCGTTACGAGCAAGCCGCTCGCCTGCTTCAGGAGGGGTTGCAGCTGCTTCAGCGCATGGGGCAAGCGCAGGCCCTGCGCGAGACCATGCGTGGCGAGCTGGAAGAACTTGCTCCCTACCGAGTTCTTGACCTGCTCAGCCGCGATCTCGCCAACCTGCCCGAACGCCGAGAGGGCATGCTGCTGCTGGAGCAGCTGGTGCAGAAACGCGGGGGGCTGGAAGGGGATGGCGACGCGGCATTCCCGAGCGACCAATTCCAGCTGTTCTTCAAGCAAATCCGAGGCTTCCTCACGGTTCAGGAACAGGTGGACCTGTTCAGCCGCTGGGCGGAAGCCGGCTCATCCACGGCCGGTTTTCTGGCCGGCATCGCCTTGACCGCCTCCGGTTTCGCCCAGCGCAAACCGGAGCGGATCGCGGCAGCGAAGGATCGTTTCCTCGCCAGCGGCCGCTCCGGTCTCGAACCGCTCCTGGCCAATCTGCATCTCCTGCTGGGCGAGGTGGATCAGGCCATCTCCTTGTTCGACGAGGGCGCCGCCAAGGATCTACGGGCCTGGGCCTCGCGCCACAGCAGTGATTCCTTAGGCCGCTTATGCGCCTACTGCCGCGACTGGTTGAGCCGGGACGTGTTGCCGGGGTACCGCGATCTCGAGGCAGACCCGGACCTGGACGTGTACTTCAGCGACCGTGACGTGGTGGATTGGGTCGAGCGTGAAGACCGTCGCGCCGGTCGGCACTACTCGGCGGCCCCGGCCGAGGCCGCGACGCTCTCGCCCACGACGGGTGCTTCTTTTCCCGGCGACTTTGATTGGACGTTCACTCCACCATGGGATCGGGCCGACGGCGAAGGCCCATCCGCATCAGCCCCGCCGCCGGCCGAGGAACCCAACGCCAGGGCCAAGCGCCAACGTTGGTCGCTACCCCATCCACTCGCAAGACGACCAGGGCTCTCCGCCTGGTGGCTCGTCACGGGGGCTGTGGCCCTGACCCTTGTCGGCGCGATCTGGGCACTGCGGCAGAGGGCTCCAGCCCCACCGTCCCAGCGGCCCGGCGTCCGTGCGCTGCAGGTGGTCCCCCACACCAGCGGCTCGCCTGACTCCCCATCGCGGCCAGGCTCGACGGCGGCCCAGGGGGTTGCCGGCCCGAGCGCCCCGAAGCTGCCGCTCAGCGTCGCGGATCCGGATGAGCCCCAGCTGCGGGGACTGCTCCAGGCCTGGCTGGACGCCAAGAGCGCGGTACTGGCGGGCAAGGAACCGGCCCTGCCTCTCGATCGCCTGGCCCGTCCGCGCCCGGTCGAGCGTCTGGAGGCCGATCGCCGCCAGGATCGAGAGGCGGGACAAACCCAGGACATTCAGGCGAAGATCCGCGAGCTTGACGTTCAGGAACGCACGCCCCAGCGGATCGCCGTCGCCGCCGAGATCGACTACCGCGACACACGCCTTGGCGCCGACGGCAAACCCGTTGGTCGCACACCGGCCACGACCCTGCGCAATGTTTATGTATTCGGACGCGACGGCGACACCTGGCGCCTGGCGGCCACCTACTCCGGGCAGTGAGCCCCTGTTGATCCATGTTCGAAGAGCTCTCCCAACGTTTCGAAGACGCCGTCAAGGGCCTGCGCGGGCAGGCCACCATTTCGGAGACCAACGTTGAGGAGGCCCTGAAACAGGTGCGTCGGGCTCTGCTGGAGGCTGATGTGAGCCTGCCGGTTGTGCGTGATTTCGTTGATGAGGTGCGGCGCCGGGCGGTTGGGGCGGAGGTGGTGCGGGGCATCAGCCCCGATCAGAAGTTCATCCAGCTGGTGCATGAGCAGCTCGTGGAGATCATGGGTGGGGCCCTGGTGCCCCTGGCCCATGCGGCCGTGGCCCCCACGGTGATCCTGATGGCGGGTCTGCAAGGTGCGGGCAAAACGACGGCCACCGCCAAGCTGGCGCTGCATCTCAAGGATCAGGGGCGACGGGCCCTGCTGGTGGCAGCAGATGTCTACCGCCCTGCGGCCATTGAGCAGCTGCGCACCCTGGGAGACCAGATCGGGGTGCCCGTGTTCAGCCTCGGCGCGGACGAGAAGCCCGAAAACATCGCCGCCGCTGGCGTCGCCCAGGCC